>JACADX010000432.1 GCA_013389125.1 Parvularculaceae bacterium
AATTGGGAGACGCGGCTTCCCTACACGACGCAAGGATTTTACGCGGACCGGATCGCGGCGGGACTTTAAGGCAGGTTCTCGCGGAACCAAATGCGCCGCTCCTCAAGGTCGAGGGTTATCTTGTACCGGCGCAGCGTTTCTTCATTGAGCGTCCCGTCATAGATGATGTCGGCGAGTCGCGCCTTGACGTTCGCGGTCCGAACGCCGGCGAGCGTCAGCGGAAGTTCGCCCGCGGCTCCCGGCTCCGCCGGTGCGAAGCCGAGAGCGGCGGCGCTCGCCGCCGGGACGAGAACGGCGTCGAGATTGGCGCTGTCGAGGAGAAACCACAGGCCTTCGCGTCCCGCATCGACCTTCGCGAGAACCGTCATCTCGTCGCCGCCGGGCCCGACGACAAGGCGCATTTCGCCTTCGCTCGCGTCCTTCGTCAGCTGACGGAGCGATCTTTGCGTCTCGAGCGTGATCGTCCCCGCCGCAAGATCGAGCGTCAGCGGGCGCTCGGCGAAGCTCGCGAGCGACGCAATGCCGGAAGGGGGCGGCAGGTCCTTCGGCAAGACGGCGCCGAGATCGAAAACGAAGGTCTCCTTTCGCGACGCGTAATCGCCGAATTCGAGGGTCATCGCCCCGCAGCGCTGAAATTCGACGCGCGCGCCGCTCATCCGGAAGCCGACGAGCCGGCCGAAGGGCTCGCAGCCCGCGGCGCGCGCCGCGGCGGGCGTCAGCGCGGTGACTCCGGCGCCGGCGTCGAAAAGCAGGACGAGCGATTCTCCGCCAAGGCTCGCCTCGATCGTGACGAGACGGCCGACATAAGGCGTCAGCGGCAGGACTGTCGGCGCCGCCGCGGTGGCGCAGGCGGCGGAGAGAAGCGCGAGCGCGGCGATGACGGTCCGCGCGAGGGTCATGTCACTGAAGGCTCGGGTCGAGCTTCTTGCAGGCGTCCATCAGCTCGTGGACGGCGGCGACGGAATTGTCGAACATATTCTTCTCGTCGGGCGTGAACGAAACCTCGACGACGCGTTCGACGCCGTTCTCGCCGATGACGATCGGGACGCCGACATAGGTGTCCTTGACGCCGTACTGGCCCGTCAGATGCGCCGCGCAAGGGAGCACCATGCGCTTGTTCTTGAGATAACTCTCCGCCATCTGGATCGCCGACGCCGCCGGCGCGTAATAGGCCGAGCCCGTCTTCAAGAGCGCGACGATCTCGCCGCCGCCCTTCCGCGTCCGGTCGACGATCGCGTCGATCTTCGCATCCGTCGTCCAGCCCATCCTGACGAGGTCGGGAAGCGGGATGCCGGCGACCGTCGAATAGCGGACGAGCGGAACCATCGTATCGCCGTGGCCGCCGAGGACGAAGGCGGTGACGCTATCGACCGAGACATTGAACTCTTCCGCGAGGAAGAGGCGGAACCGCGCCGAATCGAGGATGCCGGCCATGCCGATCACCTTCTTCGTCGGCAGGCCGGAAAAGCGCTGCAGCGCCCAGACCATGGCGTCGAGCGGGTTCGTGATGCAGATGACGAAGGACTTCGGCGCGTATTCTCTGATCCCCTCGCCGACCGCCTTCATCACTTTCAAATTGACGCCGAGAAGATCGTCGCGGCTCATGCCGGGCTTTCGCGCGATCCCCGCCGTGACGATGCAGACATCGGCGCCGGCGATGTCCTTGTAATCCTGCGCTCCCTTGAGTTTCGAACCGTAGCCGTCGACCGGCGCCGACTGCGCGATGTCGAGCGCTTTTCCTTGCGGCAGCCCTTCCGCGACGTCGAAGAGAACGATGTCGCCGAGTTCCTTTTGCGCGGCGATGTGGGCGAGCGTGCCGCCGATCATGCCGGAGCCGATCAGCGCGATTTTGGTGCGGGCCATGAAACGGAGTCTCCTTAAGGTGTCGAAAAAAATTCGCGCGCTCTATAAAGCCTTTCAGCGTCGAACGGAAATGTCGGGCGCCGGAAATTTCGCCGCAGCGCGGATCAAAACACCGCCCGCAAGGTCCCCATCACCGAGGACGACACGAACGGATCGCCGTCGGTGCGCGGACCGGCTGGGCCGGCTGCGGTGAAATCCTTCGGCCCGTAGCTGAGATCGAGCGTCCTAAAATAGACGTATTCGGCGCCGATCGAAAATCTGTCGCCGAGCGCGACCTCGATGCCCGCCCGGCCCTGATAGGCGAAGGCCGCGTCGCGCTCGCCAAGCTCGTTTTCGACCCGCGCGCCGCCGACGCCGAGGCCGACATAGGGCGTCAGCGGCGCTGAATTGACGAAGTCGAAATAGACGTTCGACATCAGCGCCTGCGCGACAAGATCGTCATTGACCGGCGTCGCGGCGGGGGCGGCGCCCCCCGAATAGGCGAGGGCGTCGATCGAGGCCTTCATGCGCCGGTATTCAAGCTCGGTGCGCGTCCTTGCGTATTGAAAGCCGATCGCCGCCGCGATCGCGAGCCCGTCGCCGAGATCGGTCGTCTTCGCCGTCGCGGGCGGCGTCACGAAAACGACCGCCGGATTGTAGGAAAGGTTCTGCTCAAGGGTCTCGCCGAACGCGACGCCGCCGGCGCCGCGCAGATAGACGCCGCTTGCGCGTCCCGTTCCTTCATCGCCCGCCGCAAGGGCGGGCGTTGCGACGAGGGCGGCGGCGACGGCTGCAGTTAATCTTGACACGGATAATCCCCTCGGCTGTCGCCGTGCGGCGCGATTTCCCGGGAGTTTAACAAGTCGCGGCGGCGGCGGGAAGAAGGCGCGCCGGCCCTTTCGCTATTCCGCGGCGCGCGCGAAGCGCGGGCGCGCGGCGCCGTTGTGCGCCCGTATGAACTTCGCCATTCGCGGCTTGATTTCGTTGCGCCAGCGGGAGCCGTTGAAGACGCCGTAATGGCCGACGCCGGGCTGGATATGGTCGATCTTCATCGATTCCGGGATGTTGACGCAGAGGTCGTGCGCGGCCTGCGTCTGTCCGATCCCCGAGATGTCGTCGTTTTCGCCTTCGACCGTCATCAGCGCGATGTCGCAGATCGCCTCCGGTTTCACCCGCCGGCCGCGATGCATGAACTTGCCCTCGGCGAGCGCGAATTCCTGGAAAACCTCGCGGATCGTCTGCAGATAGAATTCCTCGGTCAAATCGAGGACGGACAAATATTCGTCGTAGAATTTGCGGTGCTTTTCGGCGCTGTCCCCGTCGCCGGCGACGAGGTGGGCGAAGTAATCGTAATGCGCGTTCAAATGCCGGTCGTGATTCATGGAGAGGAAGGAATAAAGCTGCACGAAGCCCGGATAGACGCGCCGGATCGCGCCGGGATAGGGCGGCGGCGTCGTGTGGATCATGTTCTGCTCGAACCAGGAATATTTCCGCTCCTGCGCGAGGAGATTGGGGACGGTCGGCGAGCGGCGCGCGTCGATCGGGCTTCCCATGATGGTGATCGACGCCGGCCGGCAGGGATCCATGTCCTCGGCCATGATCGCGGCGGCGGCGAGGAGCGCCGGTCCCGGCTGGCAGACCGCAATCGCATGCGTATTGGGCCCGATATGGCGCAGGAACTCGATCAGATAGTCGACATAGTCGTTGAGATCAAAGCGCCCCGCCGACAAGGGCACGTTCCGCGCGTTCGCCCAGTCGGTGATGTAAACGTCGTGATCGGGCAGCATCGCTTCGACCGTGCCGCGAAGGAGCGTCGCGTAATGCCCGGAAAGCGGCGCGATGAGGAGAACGGCCGGGTCATCGCCGCGCAAGGCGCGGATTTCGCGCATGGCGCGCTCGTCGCGGCGGAAATGCAGAAGATCGCAGAAGCTCTTCGACTGCGCGACTTCGACAGCGACCGGAACCGTGCGCCCGTCGATCAGGGTCGCATCAAGCCCCCATTGGGGCTTCGGGTAGCGCCGCGTTGCGTTCTCAAAGACGTCAAGGGCCGCAGCGGACGCGCGCGCGACCCATGTGTCGGCGAGCGGATTGGCCGGCGATCGCCAGAATTTCGCGCCCATTCCCGCCGCAAGGCGCGCAGGCGTCATCGCGGCGTAGCCGAACTCAAAAGCGGAATAGAGCATCAGGCCCCTCTGGCACACATACGCAACTGAAACGCCCGAACACTCATCGGCTCCCCGCGGGCGTCCTCGCGCACTCGAAGCTGGCGAGACTGCCACGCGTTTAAACGGCGACGCAACCTTTATTACGCGCCTGCAATATGACTTAAGCGCGCCGCCGCGCCGTTCAATTGTTTGATTTTTGCGAACTATCTCAAAAGGTTAACGAAAGCATCCGGCTATTGATGGTGACATTCCGGCCACATCGTCCCCGTCAGGCGTATTTGCGGTCGATGACGCTGAAGCCAGACGCATCCCAACTGTCCGGCGCGCTCGCGCTTTCCCAGTCGCGGAAATCGGGGTCGGCGAAGATCGCCTCGCACCAGGCCTGCGACGGCGCCGATAAGGCGACGCCATAGGTGCGCATGCGCGTCGCGACGGGCGCGTAAAAGGCGTCGGCGATCGTCCGCGCGCCGAAGAGGAACGGTCCGTCACCGGCATGCCGCGCGCGGAGATCTTTCCACAGATCGTCCAGTCGGGCGATTTCGGCGCGGGTTTCGGGCCGCCAGTCCTGCGCCTTGACGCGCCCCCGAATGTTCATCGGCAGGTCATTGCGGACATTCGAAAAGCCCGAATGCATTTCGGCGGTCGCC
>JACADX010000445.1 GCA_013389125.1 Parvularculaceae bacterium
GAAAAGGCGTGCATCGCCGCCGGCGTCAAAGTCTGCCAGGTCATGGGATCGTCGGTGAATTCCTATGGCGAGGATCAAGTCTCCGGCTATCTCAATCTGCGCGCCGAGCCGAAATGGCTGGAGAAATTTCGCGGGGCGGTTTCGACGGATGCCGCGAACGCCGGCGGCGAGGTGACGTCGAACACGGTCTCGACCGAGGATCTGACGCAATACATCATCGACACCTCGGCGCGGCTCGAGGCGAAGCAGGCGCTGCGCGACCGCATCAGGGCGCTCCTTGAATCGCGCCAGGGGACCTTAAACGACGTTCTCGCCGCAGAGCGCGCGCTCGCCGACGTGCAAGGCGAGATCGACTCGATGACCGCCTCGCTCGACGCCGCCAAGGCGCGGGTCGCGATGTCGGCGCTGTCGATTTCCTACGCGTCGGACCCGGAAACATCCTACAGCATGTGGAAGCCGCTGACCGAGGCGTTCAAATCGTTCGGCCGCACCTCGATGCAGTCGCTCGCCGACGCCGTCAATTTCGTCGCCAGGACCTGGCCGTTCTTCATTCTCGGCCTCATCGTCCTTGCGATCTTGCGCGTCTGGTGGATGGGGCGGCGAAAGAAGGCGTAGACGCTTAAAATGCCGACGATCCGGGCGCCCTTCTCCTAACCGCCGCCGCGGTAGGAAAGGGCGTCAAGATGAATCCGGGGTCCTTCATGAAACGGCTCGCAACAGCGCTCGCGCTCGGCGCCGCCCTTCTCGCGACGAACGGCTGCGTCCTCGTCGCCGCGGCCGGCGCCGGTTATCTCGTTCATGACGAGGCGACGGAAGACGACGGAACGTTCGATCCGCTCGAAGACGTCCGCGACGTCGAAGACGGAAAGAACTGAAGGCTACTGCGCCGGCGTCAGCCGCAAGACCCGACCGATGGGCGCGCCGTCATGGTCTTCCGTCGTGACGTAGATCGCGCCGTCAGGGCCCTCGCGCACGTCCCTGATCCGCTCGCCTTCGAGGTAGCGCTCTTCGCCGACGATCTTGCCGTTCTCCACGTCGAGGCGGTGAAGCGCCGTCTTGGCGAGCGCGCCGACAAGGAGATCGCCCTTCCATCCGGCGAAGAGGTCGCCCTGATAGATCGCAAGGCCGGAAGGGCCGATCGACGGGACCCAGTATTTCTCCGGCTGCTTCGTTCCTTCATATTCCGTAAACGGAGAAATCTGCGCGCCCGAATAGTCAAGGCCGTAAGTGGCGATCGGCCAGCCGTAATTGGCGCCGGCCTCGATGATGTTGAGCTCGTCGCCCCCCATCGGCCCGTGCTCGGTCGCAAAGATCGTTCCCGTCGCCGGATCGACGGCGAGGCCCTGCTGGTTGCGATGGCCGTAGCTGAAGATTTCCGGCAGGGCGCCCTCCCTTCCGGCGAAGGGGTTGTCCGCCGGGATCGACCCGTCGAGATTGACCCGCGCGATCTTGCCGAGCCCGTTTGAAAGGTCCTGCGCCTTTTCGCGGTAATTGAAGCCGTCGCCGACCGTGATGAGAAGCGTGCGATCGGGAAGAAGCGCGAGGCGGCCGCCATAGTGAACGGGCGTGTCTTTCTTGGTCGCCGTTTCGAAAATCGTCTTGATGTCCGTGAGCGCCGCGCCGTCAAACGTCGCCGAGATGACGCGCGTCGCGTTCGCGTCGGGCGCGCCCGCGGCGTAGGAGAGGAATATCGTGCGGTTCGTCGCGAAATCGGGATGGAGCATGACGTCGAAGAGACCGCCCTGGCTCTTGACGTAAGGCGCGGGGACGCCGGCGACGGGCGTCTCGACCAGCGCGCCGTCGCGGATGACGCGAAGCTTGCCGTCGCGTTCGGTGACGAGGATCGATCCGTCAGGAAGAAACGCGAGGCTCCAGGGATTGACGAGACCTTCGGCGAGCGTCTCGACCTTGAACGCCGCGTCGCCTTCGGGCGCCGCGGCGGCGAGCGTCGTTTGCGTCTTGCGCGCTTCGCCGGCGGGGCCGCCACAGGCGGCGAGAGCGGCCGCGAGGGCGGCAAGAGAGACACGCGAAAAAGGGCTCATGGACTTGCTCCGCTATCAGTCCGCCGGCCGCGATTGGCCTTGCTGGTCCTAAAGAGTAGTATCGTGCGCGAAGCGACCCGGCAAACAGGGGCGACAAGGAGCGGGGCATGGCGGCGGTCAGAATACTGATTGGGTACCTTTCAGCGGTCATCGTGACGACCTTCGTCGCCTCGGCATTCCATACGCATATGGTCGTTAGCGGCCTCAAGAACTCGGGCGCGAACGTGCCCCTTGACGCGCAGCTACAGATGACCGCGAGCGACTTTGTCGGCCTTGCTCCGCAATACGGCCTGGTGATCGCGATCGGGCTCGCCGTCGGATTCCTCGTCGCCGCGGGGCTGCGCCGGTTCTTGAAGCCGCTCGCGCCGATCGCCTATCCGCTCGCCGGCGCAGCCGCGATCGCGGTCGCCCTTTCCGCCATGGGACTGGCCTATGACGGCATCACGCCGATCGCGGGCGCGCGGACGACGATGGGTTTTGCGCTGCAATGCCTCGCCGGCGCCGTTGGCGGGCTGATTTTCAGCATGATCGCCGTCCGCAAGGCGGGATGAGCTTTCTTCGCCGCGCCGTCTGCGCTAGACGCGGCGCCGATGGCGAAGTCCGCACCCATTGCGCCGAAAATCGGGATCGTCAGCCTCGGCTGTCCGAAGGCGCTCGTCGATTCCGAACGCATCATCACGCGGCTGCGCGCGGAGGGCTACGAGATCGCCCCCGACTACAAGGGCGCCGACGCCGTTCTCGTCAACACTTGCGGGTTCCTCGATTCGGCGCGCGCCGAGTCCCTTGACGCGATCGGAGAGGCGATCGCTGAAAACGGCCGCGTCATCGTGACGGGCTGTCTCGGCGCCGACGAAGGCGTGATCCGGAAGACGCATCCGAAGGTTTTGTCGGTCACCGGCCCGCATCAATATGAAGCGGTGATGGCGGCGGTGCATGAGGCGGCGCCCGCGCCGCACGATCCCCACTTTGATCTCGTGCCGCCGCAAGGCGTGAAACTGACGCCCCGCCACTACGCCTATCTCAAGATTTCAGAAGGCTGCAACAACACGTGCTCTTTCTGCATCATCCCGTCGATGCGCGGAAAGCTGAAGAGCCGGCGCATCGACGCGGTCCTTAAAGAGGCTGAAAAGCTCGTCGAGGCGGGCGTCAAGGAGCTCCTCGTCATTTCGCAGGATACGTCCGCCTACGGACTTGATCTGAAATACGCTCCCTACGCCTGGCGCGGCGCCGATTATGAGACGCGCTTTCTCGATCTCGCAAAGGGCCTTTCAGCGCTCGGCGTCTGGACGCGCCTCCACTACGTCTATCCCTATCCTCATGTCGACGACGTGATCCCCTTGATGGCGGAAGGGCGCATCCTTCCCTATCTCGACATTCCCTTCCAGCATGCGAGCCCGAAAGTCTTAAAGGCGATGCGCCGTCCGGCGCATCAGGAACAGACGCTCGACCGGATAGGTCGTTGGCGGTCGGTCGCGCCCGATCTCGTCATTCGGTCGACCTTTATCGTCGGCTTTCCGGGCGAAACGGAGGAAGATTTCGCGCTGCTCCTCGATTGGCTGAAGGAAGCGCGATTGAACCGCGTCGGCTGCTTCAGGTTCGAGCCGGTCAAGGGCGCGGCGGCGAACGACCTCCCCGGCGCCGTTGCCGACGACGTCAAGGATGAACGCTATCACCGCTTCATGGCGGCCCAGCAGGCGATCTCGGCGGATATTCTCCGGGCCTGGGTCGGCCGCGAGATCTACGTCCTGATCGATAGGGTCGACGAAGCGGGCGCCGTCGGGCGCTCCTTCGCCGATGCGCCTGAAATCGACGGCGCCGTCATCCTCGAAGGCGAGGCCGGGCTTTCAGTCGGCGACATGGCGCGCGTCCGGGTGACGGGCGCTGATGAGTATGATCTCTGGGGCGAACGCATCAGCGCATGAGCCAAGCAGGAGTAGGATGATGAAGAGCATGATCGGCGTCGCGGCCGCGGCCGCCTTCGGTTTCGCGGCGGCTGAGCCGGCTGACAGTCTCGACGCGGTGATCAAGGACCACTGGGCGTGGACGCTCGAACAAAACCCCACTTTCGCGACCTCGCTCGGCGTCAGGGATTACGATGATCGCCTCGGCGATCCCTCGCTCGCGGCGGTTGATGCGGCGGTCGAGAAGGAAAAGGCGTTCTTGGGTCGGCTTGAGGCGCTCGATCGCGATGCGCTCTCCGAAGCGGATCGTCTCAATTACGACCTCCTCGCGCTCGAACTCCGGAACGACATCGAAGCGGCGTCGTTCGGCGGGAAATATCTCGCGATCACCAATCGCGCCGGCCCGCACACGTTCATCACGGGCCTTCCCGACGATCTTCCGTTTTTCACGCGGGCGGATTTCGAAAGCTATGTGAAGCGGCTTGATGCGACGCCCGCCTATATCGACGCCGTCATCGCGCGCCTCAAGGCGGGAATTGACGCCGGCTGGACGCAGCCCTGCCAGGCGATGGAAGGCTACGAAGAAACCATTCGCTTCCACGTCGTCGACAAGGCGTCGAACAGCGCGCTGATGAAGCCGTTCGCCGCGCAGCCGGCGACGATTTCCAATCGGGACTGGAAAAAGCTCAAAGCCGCCGCCGAGAGCGCCGTCATGAAAAACGCGGTTCCTGCGATCGCCAGGTTCGCCGATTTCTATGCGAAAGACTACGCGCCGGCCTGCCGGAAGGAGATCGCCGCCTCGGCGCTTCCCGACGGCGCCGCCTATTACGCGCATCGCGCGCGACGCTTCACGACGACCGACATGACGCCCGACGCGATTCACGCGCTCGGCCTTCAAGAGGTCGCGCGCATCCGCAAGGAGATGGGAGCGATCATCAAGTCGGTGAAGTTCGACGGCGACTTCAAGGCGTTCCAGGAATTTCTGCGGACGGACCCGCGATTTTACGCCAAGACGCCGGAAGACCTGATGGAGAAGAACGCGCTTGTCGCCAAAAGAATTGACGGCGAGCTGCCGAGGCTTTTCACGCGGCTGCCGCGCATGCCTTACACCTTGAAGGAAATTCCGGCCGACATCGCCGAGGGAACGACGACCGCCTATTACGAGCGGCCGGCCGGCGACGGTTCGAGGGCGGGCGTTTATCGCGTCAACACGTCAAAGCTCGAAACGCGCCCGTTCTATGAAATCGAGGCTCTAACTCTTCACGAGGCCGTGCCCGGCCATCATTTCCAGATCGCGCTTGCGCAGGAGCTTGACCTCCCCGAGTTCCGGCGGTTCGGCGGCTTCACCGCCTTCGTCGAAGGCTGGGGCCTTTACGCCGAAAGCCTCGGGCTCGATGTCGGCTTCTATGCTGATCCCTATTCGAACTTCGGGCGGCTTTCCTACGAGATGTGGCGCGCCTGCCGGCTCGTCGTCGACACCGGCATGCACGCGATGGGCTGGTCGCGCCAACGTGCGCTGGACTACATGACCGCGAACACCGCGCTCTCGGCGCACGAGATCCGCACCGAGATCGATCGCTACATCGCCTGGCCGGGGCAGGCGCTTGCCTACAAGACGGGCGAGATGCGCATCATCGCGCTCCGACGCCGCGCAGAGGCCGAACTGGGCGAACGCTTCGACGTTCGCGCCTTTCATGATGCGGTGCTGGGGCAGGGCGGCGTAACGCTCCCCGTGCTCGAACAGCAGATCGATACCTACATCGCCGAGGCGCGCGCCGCTAACCCTTGAGCAGGTCCAGCATCGCCATGGCCGCCGCCGGATTGCGCTCTTTGGCGCCGCTGATGAAGAACAGGAACACCTCGCCTGTCTTCTCCCAGCCGCTCGCGGTCTTCAGC
>JACADX010000433.1 GCA_013389125.1 Parvularculaceae bacterium
ACCGCGAACAGCGCAATACGCATCTTTCCGAACTTGGGCGGATGATGGCGCCTTATTTCCAGACGATCTACGAGCAGTCGATCACCGCAAAGACGACGGCAAGCGAGTTTGCAAGACTCGGCAAGGCGACTTTGAAGATCGGCGCAATGTGCACGATCGGACCGGCGATTGTTGCGGATTTCCTCGCGCGCTATTCCCGCGACCACGAAAACGTCGATATCAGCGTATCGGCGCTCGGCCTTGGCGACGTGAAGGAAAAGCTGAAGAGCGGGGAGTTCGAAGTCGCGCTCCTCGCCTCGCCCGATCCGCTCGACGAGGAATTTCACGCCCTGCCCCTTTTCAGCGAGAATTTCGTCTGCGTCGTTTCCCCGCGCCACCGCCTTGCGGCGCTTGACGTCGTTCCCTGCCGGGCGCTTGACGGCGAGCGCTACATCAATCGGGCGAAATGCGAGTATTACGATCTCGTCCACGAGACGTTTATTGCAAACGGAATCCGCACGCGTCGGATCTTTTCGAGCGAATGCGACGAATGGGTGCTCGGCATGATCAAGGCGGGCCTTGGGTACGGCTATTTCCCGGAGTTCGCGGTCGCTGATCCAGATGTCGTGAAAAGACCGCTGACCGATCCCGCCTTTTCGCGGACGGTGAGCCTCGTCACCGTGCGCGGGCGCCCCTATTCGCCGGCGGTCGGCGCCTTCGTCAAACAGGCGCGCATGGAGAAATGGCCGGTCGCTGACGCCGCAAGGCGCGCTCTTAACTGATTGCAGCCTTCAACGGTTCCGCGGTCGACCGTTTCAAGGTCGCGGCGAGCGCGCCGGCGAGCGCCAGCGCGGCGCCGATCGCGACTACGGTCGCCGTCCAGCCTTGCGCCTCGAAAACGCCGCCGAGGAGCGCCGCGCCGGCGAGCCCGCCAAGATAATAGGACGAAAGGTAAAGGCCGCTCGCCGCCGCACGGTCGTGCTTGGCGGCGCGGCCGACGAAACCGGTCGCTGTCGCCTGCGCGAAGAACGTGCCGACGCCGACGATCGCAAGACCTGCAAGGATGAGCGGCAGCGACGTCGACAAAAGCATCGGCAGGCCGGCGATTGCGAGGCCGAGCGAGGCGAAAAAGGCAAGTCTTGCGCCGTGTTTCGCCGCGGCTCTTCCGGCGAGCGGCGTCGTGATCATCGACGGCGCGAACACGAAGTAGACAAGGCCGAGCGACATCGGCGAAAGCGCGATCGGCTCCGCCGCGAGGACGAAGTTCACATAGGTGAATGTCCCGATGAATGCGAACAGGATGAGAAACCCGATGGCGAAGCTGGTCCTGAGGCAGGCATTGCCGAGATGATCTCCGATGATCGCGATCGGCGTCCGCGCGGATTCCGCGCCGCTCGCCATCGGCTGTGCGCTTTTGAGCGCCGCGCGCGCGATGATCGCGCCGGCGAGATTTAGCCCCGCGAAGAGGACGAAATTCGCCGGCACGCCGGCGGCGTCGGTCACCGAGCCGGATATCAGCCGGCCGACGAGGTTGCTCGCGACGACGCCGGTCACATAGGCGGCGAGCGCGGTCGCCGACTGCGCGGCGCTGCACCGCTCCGCGAGATACGACATCGTCATCGAAAACGCCGTCACCATGAAAAGGCCCTGGATGATGCGGAGAAGCGTGAAGACCGTGAGATCGGAAACGAAGGCGAGCGCGAGCGTCGGAAGGGATAGCGCGGCAAGACTTGCCCAGACCGCCGTCCGGCGATTGACGCGCCCGCCGAGAAAGACGACGCCGACGCCGGCGACCGCCATGCCGATCGTGCTTGCATTGACGGCGAATCCGATTTCGCCCGGCGACGCTCCGAAGCGCGCCGCCAAGGACGGCAGGATCGCCTGCGCCGCGAAGAGATCAACCAAGGTCAAAAAGCCGATAACGCCGATGATGATCGGCGTCGCCGAGAATTTCGCGAGGGCCGGCGATCGGGTCTCATTGGCTGTCGTCATGCGACTTTTTCCTTGCGGGAGATTGCAGGCGGCCGCCCCGCCATGGAGGAGAGAGCGTCGGCCGGGCGTCCGCCTGCCGCACGCCGCGCAACGTCAAGCGCACTTGCGCGCAATCGTGAAAAGGGCGGGCGTTTTCGGGGGGCGTATTGGGGGTCGGTTCGCCGTAAAACGCCTTGCGGCTGGCGAGGGCGGGCCAGCCGTTCCGGGCGGCCGCATCGCTGGGGTCGAACGATGCGGCCTTCGGGATCGGGGATTACTCGTCGTGTTTGACGTCGGCCGCGTAGAGCACGGCCTCTTCAGTTCCTTCGTTCTTCCACCAGTGCATGACGCCTTTCACCTCTTTCGAGATCTCGCCGGCCTTGTGGGTGACGCCGACGCTGCAGTCGCTGCGAAATTCCGTGATCTCGCCGGACGCCGTCAGGATGAGCGCCGGGCGATCGGTGTGATCATGCCAGGGGACGACGCCGCCCGGCTGAATGACGAGTTTGCGAAAGCGCAAGCTGCGTTTGTCAAAGCCCGCGATCTCTTTGCCCAGATCGATCGAAGACAGCGTCTCATCCGTGACGTCCTTCGGCGCCATTTCGCCGCTTGTCCGGACGCCGGATTTCACCTTGTCGGCCGGGCACTCGCCCGCGTGGGCCGTCGACGCCGACAGGACTAGGGCAGCGCCGACCGCCGCGCCAAGTCCGAGCCTCACGAAACCGTTAAAGCCTATTGTCATTCACGTCTCTCCATTTCACTGTTCGGGCCGCGACCTCGCCGTCGCAGCGTTTTCGAGGACGCCTCCCAGTTAGACTGGGGCCCCTTCGATTAGAATTTGAAATAATGCATGGCGTCGATGCGGGCGGCGCATGGCGCCGCCGCCATGCGCCGCCGTTATGCATCCTATGCGGGCGCTCCTTTCGGTTTGACCTCGCGAAAAGCCGTCGCCGGCGCTAGATTGCCCGATGGCGGATGATCATCGCGCCGGGAGAAACGATGTCTCAATCGAATGACCTTGTCGCCGCGCTAAACAAGGCGACCGAGCGGGCGATCGCGCTTGACGCGTCGCTTCGCGATCGCCTCAAGATCATCGCGGATGAAGTGCGAAAACTCAGCGCGGTTTTCGCCGATGCGGTCGACAGGTTCGTCGGGCGTCTTCAGGAGGCGGAAGCGGGCCGCGAAGCGCCGAAGATCGGCGAGCTTCTTCCCAACTTTCTGCTTCCCGATCAGAACGGCAAGCTTCTCGGACTGTCCGATCTCCTGAAAGAAGGGCCGGTCGTCGTGGCGTTCCTGCGCGGCCACTGGTGTCCTTATTGCCAGACGACGGCGGTCGCCTTGAGCGAAATCGCCGACGCCGCCGCCAAGCACGGCGCGAGGATCGTCGCCATATCGCCCGAGAGCCGCAAATATTCGCAGCGGCTTTCGGCAGACTCGGACCATCGTTTTCCGATTCTGACTGACGTCGACAACGGTTACGCGCTTGCGCTCAATCTTGCGATCTGGGTCGATGACGACATGGCGCAGCTCATCTTCGGCGCCGGATGGGACATTCCGTCCTATCAGACCGCGAAAAGCTGGGTCCTGCCGATTCCGGCGACATTCGTCGTCGGCAAGGACGGCCGCGTCGCAGCGCGCTATGTCAATGCGGATTATCGGACGCGCATGGAAATCGACGATATTCTCGCCGCGCTCGACGCGCTCGACGCCTGAACGTCGCTACGCGGCGGCGGTCGCAAAATCAGCAGAACGCAGCAGGTTCAACAGCGCGGTCGTCGCGCTGCTCCGCTGCCGGCCGGCGACGGCGTAGACATAGACCGTGCGCGTTACGTTGAGCCCGGTGAGCTTCAGTCGCTTGAGGCTCGACGTGCGGGGCGCGCTTTGCGGCACGATGGCGACGCCGCCGCTGGCGACGAGGAGCGAATTGAGGTCGTGGTGGCTGTCGAATTCATGCGCCGCATCGAGCATCGCGCCCCTCTCCTCGAACCAGCGCGCGACGGCCGGACGATCCTCGCAGCCCGTTTGCTTGAACAGGGACTGGCTCGAAATATCTTCGACGCAAAGGGCGTTCTTTCGCGAAAGCGGATGTTCGGCATGCAGCTCGATATCGAAGCCCTCGCTGAAGAGCGGCCAACGATCAAGACGATCCCACCCATCTTCGATGGCGCTGGCGATCGCGAGGTCGACGCCGCCCTCTTTCAGGGTCTTCAGAATTTCCGCGCCGGGCCCGTGGCTGAGGCGAAGCTGAAGTCCGGGAAAGGTTCGGAAGAGCTCCGAAACGGGATCCATGAATTGCTCGACATTGACGCTGTGCGATATGGCGATCGACAGCGGCGCAAGCTCGTTTTTCGTCACTGCCCGCGCCAGCTCGCGCGCCGTCACGGCGCTCTCATAGCAGCGCTGCATGAGCGGCAGCATGCGGCGGCCGAGTTCCGTGAGATGCGAGAGCTTGCCTTCCCGGCGAATGAGATCGCCGCCTAGCTCGCCTTCGAGCGCCTGGATTGCGCGCGTCAGGGCCGGCTGTGAGACGTTGCATTCCTCGGCCGCCCGCGTGAAATTCAAGGTCTGCGCGAGGGAAAGGAAGTACCGTATCTGCTGCATTTCCATGCGCGACTGTCTCCTCACGACGCCGGAAAAGTGAAGTCGCCATTCTAGGCCGTTGCGCCGCCGCCGCCAGTCCGGGGACGCCCGCGCCGAAAAAAGCGCCGCCCGCATGCTGAAAAGCGCGGGCGGCGCTTCCCGTTTCCTCCCGAAAACGGGGAGTGGCGCGGCGTTCTTCTGTTATCGGCCGCGCATTCCGGATAGGCCGGAAATCAATGTCAAAAGCCCGCCCCCGCCAGCGAGATAGGATCCCCATTGAACGCCGCCGCCGTGATCGCCGCCGAGGTTTGAGAGGATATAGAACCCGACGCCGGCGATGACGACGACGCCTGCGAGCGTCGTAATGGCGCTGGTCAGCCGGCCGATAATCGGAAAGAGCCCAAGGACGCCGATCCCTGCTGCAACCGCCGAAACGAAAATCGCCGCGAATATCGCAAGGCCGAGCTTTCCCGCCTCAGGCGCGCAGTCGCCGACGATCGAGAATTTGCCCGCCGTCCAGCACTTCAAGGTGTCGCCGACATAGTCCATGCCGGTCACGGTGTTCGGCTTGACGATGCCTCCAACCTCGGACGTGTCGGCGCTGAACAGCGGCGTAAACAGCAGCAAAACGATGACCGCAAGCGGCAACACAATTCTAATCATGCCAACCCCCGTTGACCCCTGATTCGACGGCCGACAATTTAGGGGCGGCGCCCCGCGAAAGGAAGCGGCGCAGCGGCCACAGACCAGACCGAAACGTCATGCTGCAGCGCAACATGCGGCGTCGCCCGCTCGCAAATGAGGGTTTGATGGCGAAACAAGGCTTCAAGCTGGCGGCGGCGCAGGCCGCGCCGATCCTTTTCGACAAGGCCGCGTCAACCGAAAAAGCCTGCGCGCTCATATCCGAAGCCGCGGTCAACGGCGCGGATATTGTCGCCTTTGGGGAAGCCTGGCTGCCCGGCTACCCCTTCTGGGTCGAGGGCGCCGTGCAGGACCTCACCTGGGAGGCGAGCGCCGCCTATCTTGAGAATGCGGTCATCATCGGCGGCGCGGAAACGCAGGCGCTCTGCGAGGCCGCGCGCGCCGGCGGCGTCGACGTCGTGATCGGCGTCGCCGAAAAGGATCCGCTGACGCACGGCGCCGCCTATTGCGCCGCCCTTGCGATCAGCCGCGAGGGCGAGATCCTCGGCCGTCACCGCAAGCTGAAGCCGACGCACGCCGAGCGGATCATCTGGGGCGACGGCGACGCAGTCGGCCTCAAGGCGCATGCGCGCGATTATGCGAAGATCAGCGCGCTCAACTGCTGGGAGCATCAAATGATGCTGCCCGGTTACGCGCTCGCCGCGCAGGGAACGCAGGTCCACTGCGCGCTCTGGCCGGGCTGGGAGAAAATTCCGCGCAAGGAGGAATATTGCTGGGCGCGCCAACATCTGCTCTCGCGCGCCTTTGCAAGCCAGGCGGCCGCCTATGTCGTCTGCGTCGCCGGCGTCCGGCTTGCGAGGCACATACCCGATCGATGGAAGCCGCTCGGCGTCTGGGAGCATACCGGCCAGTCCGTCATCATCGATCCGCGCGGCGAAATCATCGCCGGGCCGATCGACGGCGAGGGAATTCTTTACGCGGAAGGCTCGCTCGACGTCGTGCGCGCCGCCAAAGCCGCCTGCGACATTGCGGGCCATTATTCGCGGCCCGACATCTTCCGCCTTCTCGTCGACGACCGGCCGCGGCCTGCGGCGGAATTCGCGAGCGAATGCTGAACGGATCAGGCGCTTGCTGTCGCGATCAGGCGGTCGATCGCGGCGTCAAGCCGCGCAAGCTGCGCCGGCCATTGATAATCGGCGACGATGCGCGAACGCCCGGCGGCGCCGATCGTTGCGGCGGCGCCGCTGTCGTCAAGGAGACGTACGACCTCGCGCGCGAATGATTCGGGCGCCGCGACGGCGATCGCCTCCCTGCCCATCGCCGCGTCGATCCCTTCAAGCCCCGCCGGCGTCGTGACGACCGGTTTGCCCATCGCCATCGCCTCAAGCACCTTGTTCTGGACGCCCCGCGCGATCCGCATCGGCGCGACGACAACGCCCGCGCCGGCGACATAGGGACGGACGTCATCGACCCGCCCCGTGACCTTAACCCCGTCTCGACCGTCAAGGGCGGCGACTTCGCGCGCGGGATTGGAGCCGACGACGGCGAAGGTCGCGCCATCGCGTTCGGCGCGGATGAGGGGCCAGATTTCCCGCGCGAACCAGCAGACGGCGTCGACATTCGCCCAGTAGTCCATCGCGCCGACGAAAACGACGTCGAAACGCTCCGTCGACATATCGGCCGGCTTGAAATAGCCGACATCGACGCCGTTGCCGAACCAGTAGACTTGCTTCTCGGCGCCGTCGCGATTGCCGAGAAGGTCCGCCTCTTCCTCGCTCACCGCGAACGCGGCTTCCGCCCAGTTGATGATCGATGTTTCCGCCTTGGCGAGGAGCTTTCCCTCTCGCGCGTAAACGGCGCCCATCGGCCACCCCTTGCGCCGCCCGTACTCCGCCCATTTCGCGCTGTCGGCGTCGCAAAGGTCGATGATCCGCGGCGCGCCGGCCCATTTTTCAAGGTACTGCGCCATCGACGACGAGAAGGCGATTTCAACCGCCGGCGAACGGGCCCGCGCCGCGGCGACGGCCGCCTTCATCCGGGCGTCGCGATAATAGGGCATCGTTAGCGGCTCGCCGGTCAAAAGGCCGACGGAGCTTCTAAGCGTCGCGCGGCGCCGGTCGAGAGGCACGAGCGCGACGCTTTCGCAAACGCCGCGCAGACGATCCTCGTGCTGAAAGTCCGCCGCATCGTCGACAAATGCGCAAAGGTGAACTCGAAATCTCGCGGCGAGATGCTCTAGCGTTCGCCAGGACCGGATCTTGTCGCCCTTGTTGGGCGGATAGGGAATTCGGTGCGCGAGATAGAGCGCTGACGGCGCGGTCATGGAAAGTTCCGCGCAACGATCGGCCCGAGGAAATTCGCGACGGGAAGCGGCAGCTTTCGCCAGAGCGCGACAAGCCGCTCGAATTTCGGATTGTTGGGATTGACGTTCGGTAATTCCTTGGCGGTCACAAGCGCGACATGATAGACGAGAGGCGTCGGCTCAAATCCCCAGTAAGTCTTCGTGTCGTAATGCGTCGAGCCGACCTTGCTGCGCCCAAAGTCGAAGATCCTGATCCCGCGCTCGACCGCGCGCCGCATCAGCGTGTAGTAGAGATAATCGTATGCCTTGATCTCGCGCGCCTTCGCATCCGCCCCGATGTAATAGGGCATGACGCGGTCCTTGCGCCAGAATGAAAAGAGGCCGGCGATCGGCTCGCCGTGGTGTTCGACGAGCGCGATATCGACATCCTCGCCGAAATTGACTTTTAGAGCCGTCAGGAACTTTTTCGGCATAATCGGCGTTCCGAGATTGCGGACCGCCGGCGCATAGACCTTGTAGAAATCGCCGACGCGCCGGCTAGTTCGGAACGAATTTTCATTCGGCTCGTCAATCCGGAGCGCCTTCTTGACTTCGGCGCGGCGGTTGCGCGGAAGCCATTGCCGGATCGCTTCGGGGTCGGCGGGCATCTCTTTCTCGAAGGACGCGTAAACGCCGGCCTTTTCCTGGTAGCCCTCGCCGGGCGGCGGGCCGCCGCGAAGCTCGACATATTTCACGTGGTTTCGTCGACCGAGTTCAAGAGCGCGGGCGCCGAGCGCCCTCGCGGCTTCCTCGTCATCAGCGACAATACCGCCGCCGACCGCGAACGCCGTCGAAATCAGCGATCTGCCAAGCAGCGGCGAGGCGACAAGGGTCAGCGGCAGGATGCCGACGATCGCGCCCCCCCTTCGCGCCATGAGATTGAACTGCCGATAGCCGTAGGCGGCGGCGACCGCATCGAGCCAGCGCAGATCATGGAACAGCGTCGCGCCCTTGCGCGTTTCGAGATAACGGGCCCACTCTCCGCGCGCCGTCTCGGAAAGCGTTTCGACCAGGACCGGCGCCGTTAGCGTCACGCGGCCGCGTCCTTGGTTGCGCGAAGTCCGAGCGCGTCGTCGATGCGGCCCCACGAAAAGTCCGAAAGCAGCCGATCGAGCTTTGGCTCCATTCGTGCAAGATTGACATAATGCCTCAGCTTCGCTTTCGCGGAAGCGTTTTCGATGCGCGGCTGATCGGCGTCGATCTCCCAGGGGTGAAAATAGAAGATCGTCGGCCCGTCGATCGTCGCGGCCGCCCGCCGGATAAGCGCCGCCGACACAGCGTAGGGCGTCGCGCGGAACCAGCCGCCGCCCGCGCATGAAATCCGGCGGCCGAACAACTCGGCGGTCGCCACCGGCGCTTCAACGATCCCGCCGCTTCGGAACGGCGACCGCGGCGCGTTGGGGTCGCCATAATGATCGTGGGCGATCGGATGGCTGCTCGACGAGTAAAGATGGCCTGTCTCGGCGAGGATTTCATGCGCCCAGGGAGTCCTGTCGTCGATCGAGAAACCCGCCGCGCGATAGCCGGCGACGGCGCTGCCGCCGATGTCCTCGAGGATGCGCTTCGTCTTTAAAACGTCGGCGCGAAACGCCGCCGGCGACTGATCGAACGCCTTCGCATGATCATAGCCGTGGCTCGCGAGTTCATGGCCGCGCGCGACGATCTCGCGGACGAGCGCAGGGGCCCGTTCCGCGATCCAGCCGAGCGTGAAAAACGTCGCCTTCGCGCCGCGCCGGTCGAGAAGATCGAGGACGCGCCGCGCAGCGCCTTCGACGCGAAGCTCGAAGCCGTCCCACGCTGCGCGGGCAATGACGTCGGAAAACGCCCAGACCTGGAAATAGTCCTCGACGTCGACGGACATCGCGAAGCGCGCCCCCGGGGCCGCCTTCGACGCGGACAAAGCTTTCGATCCCGACATTGAAGCCCTGCGTCGGCGCCTAGCGCCAGGCGTTCTGGAATTCCGTGAGGAGACTTTCGGCGCGGTCGAGGCTTTCGGCGATCTTGACGCGGCGCTTGCGCCGGCGCCGGTCGATCTCCGTCAGCTGCCGGCGCAGGCGCGTAACGCTGTCATGCGCGCGACGGAGCTCTTCGCGCGTGTCGTTGATTGACATAACGATTGAATGCTTCCAGCCGGCGGCGCCTTCGATTTCGGTCGCCGCTTGCTCATTCTCGTCCGCCTTCTCGGCGGCGGCCTCCGCGGCGTCTGGGACTTCGCGGTACTCGGCGTCTTCGACATCATCGGCGCCCTTGCGCGACGGCCGGGCGGCGGCGATTGCGTCGGCGACCTCATCGAGCGTCGCCGGCCTTGGCGGCGCCGGCGCCTCTTCTATTGGTTGCGGCGCGGCCGGGCGCATGGAAGGCGCAGGCGCCGCGACGTTCGCCGTGTTCTTGGCGGCGCGAAGGCGATCAAAAACGCTCAACGGCGCAGGCTGCGCTTCCCTCGCCTCTTGAGGCT
>JACADX010000446.1 GCA_013389125.1 Parvularculaceae bacterium
CGCCACCATTCTCGTCATCGGGGCCGCGCCAGCGCCGAGCGCGGCGACAGGCTCGAAGCGGCTCTTTGACATCAACGCCGAGGAGCTCGCCTATCTGAGCGTCACGTCGCCGGCTGAAGCGATCTACGATCTGCCGCAGTCGCTCGCATCGTTCACCTCCTCGAATACGGCGCTTTACGGCGCGACCGCAGGCGTCAACCTCGCCGACCTTCGCGGCCTGTCGCCGAAGCGCACGATGGTGATGGTGAACGGCCGCCGGCGGACAATCACGCCCGGCGGCATCAGCTCCGTCGGCGGCGTCGATCTTAACTCGGTCGCCGAACCGTTCCTCGAAAGGATCGAAGTTCAGAACCTGCCGGGCGGCGCGCGCTACGGCGCAGGGGCGGTCGCCGGCGTCATCAACTTCGTCACGAAATCGGACTTCATCGGCGTTGACGCCGGCGCAAGGCTCGGCATTTCGGAACGAGGCGACAGCGAGGAGATTTCGCTGCACGCGCTCGCCGGGTTCGAAGTCGGCGAAGCGGGAAATCTTGCGATCGGGCTTAACGCGACGCGCAACGAAGGCCTCATCGGCGCCGACCGCAGCTTCAGCGCCGTTCCTTACGGCTTCGGCCTTAACGGCTATTGGGGGACCCCGCCGGCGGCGGCGTTTCTCCCCGGTTTCGGCCAGAGCTCCATCACCGATCGCGGAACATTCGGCGGCGTCATTCTTTCGGACGGCTCGTTCGCGCCGTTCCCGGGGAGCCGCTCTTATGTTCCGGCGGCGAATGGAACGATCGCGCCGTTCGTCGGCGCGCTTGACCAGCTCTACAATTGGGCGGCCTGGCAGAACGTCGTGATCCCGAACGACCGCTTGCTCGGCCGCCTTTCCTATGCGCGCGATATCGGCGACGATTGGCGCTTCTTCATTGAGGGCGATGCGGGAATTTCGGCGTCGGACAACGCCCTTGCGCCGCTGCCGGCGACGCGCGCGCGCGGCGTCGATCCCGTCGCGGGCGACGCCGCCGTCATTCCGCTTTCAAATCCCTTCCTGCCGCAATCCGTCAAGGATCTCGCGGCGACGGCGTTCGGCGCGTCGGCGACGAGCGTCGTCTTCGATCATCGTTACGCTGAACTCGGTCCGCGCCGCCATCAGATCGACCGGCGATATGTCGACGCGGCGATCGGCGTCGAGGCGGGCGACGCGAAGACAGCCCGTTTCGGCCTGACCTACCGATTTGCGCATAATCGCGTCGTCACGCGCGACGCCGACCGCGTCGACAACAACCGGCTTCGAATAGCGCTTGACCCGGCGCAGTGCGCGGCGACGCAAGGGTGCAGTCCGGTCGACTTTTTCTCGACTCCCGAAATCTCCGCCGCGGCGCTTGATTTCATCCGCATTCCGGAAATTCGCCGGACGGTCGCGATCGAAGAGCACGAAATCGCGGCGGCCGCGACGAGGCCGCTCCGCTTCAAGGAGGATTTCGACGGCCGCGTGTCGGCGGGCGTCGAACTTCGCCGCGCGATCCTCAGCGATGATGATGAGGTTCCTTGGGGCGCGGCGCCAGTCGGCTATCTCGGCGGCGCCGATTTCTCGGAGTCGGCGACTTCGATTGAGGCGTATACGGAAATTGACGCGCCGCTCTTCCGGTCCGACGGTCCTCCGGGGGAGGTCGACGCCTCTCTCGCGGTCCGCGCGATGAAGTCATCGCGGTTCGACGCGTCGTTCAATTTCGAGGCCGGGCTCGACTGGCGCCCGGCGCCCGGCGTCGCGCTTTTCACGCGCCAGCATATCGGGGAGCGCGCCCCAGACCTTATCGAGCTTTTCACCATCGGGCCGACGCTTGAAACGAGCTTCGTCGACCCTTGCGGCCAGGCGCCGTCAAAACAGACGCCGGCCGAAAGCGCGAACTGCGCGAGCGCCGGGCCGCTTGGCGTCTTCCCGGGCTTTGCCCAGGCCGCCCCCCTCGCATCGGCGACCGGCTACGGCAACCCGAACCTCGAACCTGAAAGGGTGAGAAGCGCCGCCTATGGCGTCACGATTTCGCCGACCGAACGCCTCTCGGCGATCCCGGGGAGGATGCAGCTGACGGCGACATGGCTCGATTTCGAAGTCAAGGACGCGATTTCCGAATTCGGCGACGTCATCGGCGCCTGTTTCGAAAGCGTCGGCTTTTCAAGTCCCGCCTGCGGCGACAATCCGAGAACCGGCGCGCCGCTTATTGTTCGAGATCCGGCGACCCGCCAGATCGTCTCCTTTGACAGCCTGATGCAGAATTCGGGCGCCTATTCCTGGCGCGGACTTGATCTCGAATTCCGCTACGCGGCGGAGCCGGCGTTCTTGCCGTTCGCCGATTCGGTCTGGGTGAGCGCGCTCCACACCTATACGGACAAGGTCGTCACCGAATACCCGGACGGCGGCGTCGAGCGCCGGGACGGCCTCATTGACTTTCCGCGGCATCGCACGCTCGCGTCAGCCGGCCTTGACGCCGGCCGCTGGACGTTTGTCGTCTATGCGAACCGCCGCGGACGCGCGCTCACGCGACAATCGGATATCCCGGAAGCGCGCATCCCGCCGGCCCTTTATGTCGACGCGACGATCCGCTTCGACATCACCGACGCCGCCTATGTGCAGGCGAGCGTCAAGAACATCGCCGACATGGAGCCCGCGATCACGGCTTTCAATAAAGTCGGCAATTTCGCGCCGGAGTATTACGACCCCGTCGGCCGCCGATACGCGTTGTCGGTACGCGTGAACTTTTAGAGCGGCGTGCGCGGCTTCCCTTGGTTGCGGGGAAGGCCCCCGGAGGTCGGGCGCGGCGATCGACCGATGATTATCGGCTTTGAGGAGCTCATGAAGGGATAGCCGCTGCGGCGTGAGAACAGGGGTCGGCGTTACTCCGTTGGCAGATTGTCCTTGAAGAACCGGATCGCGTTTTCGCCCATCACCGCGCGGATCGTCGCTTCGTCGACGCCGGCGCCCAGGAGGCCGTCCGTCAGCGCCGCCGCCTCCGACGCGTCGAAAGGAACCGTCGTCGCCCCGTCGAAATCCGAGCCGAGCGCGACGCGGTCGGCGCCCACCACGCGGACAGCATAAGAAATCGCGTCGACGATCGCCGCAATGCTCGCCTCGCAGACGGCGCCGTCCCAGAAGCCGACGCCGATCAGCCCGCCGCGCGCGGCGATTTCCTGCATGAGATCGTCAGGAAGATTTCGCGGACTGTCGCAGTGGCCGCGAAGGCCGGTGTGCGAGACGATCATCGGCCGATCATTGACCGCGAGCGCGTCGCGGACGACGGCTTCCGATGAGTGCGCAAGATCGATGATCATGCCTTTCGCGACGGCGGCCGTGACCGCCTCGCGCCCGAAGTCGGTGAGCCCGCCGCCCGAGACGCCGTGCAGCGAGCCGCCAAGCTCGTTGTCGAAGAAGTGATGAAGCCCGAGAACGCGATAGCCTGCGCCATAGAGCCGGTCGATGTTTTCGATCCTGCCTTCAAGCGGGTGCGCGCCTTCGGTCGCAAGGACGATGGTGAGCGGATTGTCGAGCGCAAGATCGCTCTTTGACCGCGCAAGCTTGACGGCGCCGCTCGACCGTCGCGCGGCGCCTTCCGCGCGGTGCGCGATATGCAGCGCCCGCTCGGCAAGGCTCGTCCAGGTTTTAAGAGGCCAGCGCTGCGCGATCACAAGCGGCGTGATATTGTCGGTGTCGCCCGTATTGCGGTCGTAATTGAGGTTTTTCGGCGTCTTGGTGACGGCGGCAAGGACCTGCAGCCGATAGCCGCCTTCGATCAGCCGAGGGGCGTCCGTGTGCCCGCGCTTGTTGCGCATGGCGAAATCGCGGTCCCAGAGGAGCGCATCATCATGAAGATCCGCAAGGCGGAGCCCGCCATGCAGCGCCCGCGCGTCGTCGCCGATCTCAAAGGCCGTATGCGGAACGATCTTGTTCAGCGACCCATCAACCCGCTTTGGAACGACGAAAAAGAAAACAGCGGCGGCGAGCGCAATGAGCGCGAGCGTCGCAAGCCCGAATAGTCTCGCCATCAACG
>JACADX010000456.1 GCA_013389125.1 Parvularculaceae bacterium
ATGCGCGTCGTTTCGGCGCCGGCGAGTCCGATAAGCTCAAGCGTCTGGCCTTTCTTTCCGTCGAATTTCGCGGCCTTGGCCGCCTTTGCGAGCGCTCCCGACGTCGTCTTGTCGAGCTGGACTTGCGCCCCGGTCGGATCGCCGTCTTCAAAAACCGGAACAATAAGGGCGGCGCCGGCCGGCGCCGCGGCTTTCGAAAAAGCGATCTTCATGTCGTCCTCGTCATGGAAGCGCGGCCCGTCTATCGGAAATGAGCCTGAGCGCCGCGTGGAGATGGCGGTCTACTAGGATGTCCCGCCATCCGGCGCAACGGCGCCCCCCGCGCGGCCAATCGACCTCGCAAGGGAATGACCCTAAAAGCGATCCGAACGCCGCACCCTGAAGGCGGACCGACCGTGGCGCGCCAGTGAAAAGTCTCGACGCTTACATATTCCGTCAGATGTGGACGCCATTCCTGTTCGCGACCGCCGTGGCGACGGTGATCGTCTGGCTGACGCAAAGCCTCCAACGCATCGACATCATTGTCGAACACGGACAAACGCTCGCCGCGTTCGGCTGGCTGACGCTCTTGATCGTCCCGAGCCTCCTCGCCGTCATCATTCCGTTCGGTCTCTTCGCGGCGGCGATCTTCGCGCTTCACCGCCTGCATTCGGACAGCGAGATCGCCGTCATGTTCGCGGCCGGCGTGAGCCGCGCGGCGGTTGCGCGCCCGATCCTTCTCATTGCGCTCATCGGCGCGATCGCGACCTTGTGGATCAACGTCGATCTGATGCCGCGGAGCTATCGCGCGCTGAAGCGGGAAATCGCCGACATTCGCGCCGACTTCGTCTCCTCGGTCTTAAGGAGCGGCGAGTTCATCACGGTCGCGGACGGCTTCACCGTCTATGTCGACAACGCGGAACCGGGCGGGCGCTTTTCCGGCCTCCTCATCCACGATTATCGCGACGGCGGGCCGGCCGAAACCTATATGGCGCGGCGCGGCCTGATCCAGGAAACGGGGATCGGGCCGGTGCTTCATCTGACGAACGGCAATATCCAGCGCGTCAGTCCGGCGACCGGCGAGGTCGAAATCGTCGTATTCAACCGCACGGCGATCAGTTTGAGCGCCCTCAAGCGCGATCCCGGCGCGTTGCAGCTCGAAATGACGGAGCGCTATCTCGGCGAACTCTTCAAGCCCGATCTGACGAAAGGGTGGGATCGCGACAATGTCGCGCGCCTGATCGGCGAGGGCCACGGCCGGCTCGCCGGACCGCTTTACGCCTTCGCCTACGTCTTGATCGCGATCTACGCGCTCATCGGCGGTCCTTATGACCGACGCGGCTACGCTGTCAGGATCGCCGTCGCCTGCGCGGCGGCGGGCGCCTTGCGCGTCGCCGGATTCGTCCTGCAGGGCGAAGCGTCCGAACAGGGGCATTACTGGGCGATCTACGCAACGCCGATCGCCGCAATCGTCGTCGCCGCGCTTTTGATCGCCGACGTCAAGTCGTCGCGACGCGAAGCAACGAACCCGTCGGGGAATTGACATGCCTCCCTCGACGCTCTTCATCTACATCATTGAAAAGACGGCCTTTGCGGTGTTCGCGCTCGTTGGCGCGCTCGCCAGCATGGTGCTCCTCGTCGATCTCATCGAAAATTTGCGCTTCGCCGCGAAGTTCGACGGCGACTTCGCCTTTGCGCTGCAGCTGACGCTCCTTAGAACGCCGGCGCTGACGCAGTCGATGGCGCCGTTCGTTTTTCTTTTCGGCGCGCTCTGGATGTTTCATCAGCTGAACCGCCGGTCAGAGCTCGCCGTCATGCGCTCGGCCGGGCTGTCGGTCTGGAGGCTAATCGGGCCCGCCGCTTTCCTCGCCGCGATCGGCGGCTTCCTCCTTATTGTCGCCGTTGATCCGCTGGCTTCCCGGCTCTTGTCGATGAGCGAGAAAATGCGGAACGACATTCGCGGCCAGACTTCGAGCTTCATGCGCGTTTTCGGGGACGGCGTATGGCTTCGCCAGCGCGATGCGGGCGAACTCCTCATCATCAACGCCGCGAGCCTCGACGCGGCAAAAGGCGCGCTCCACGATGTGACGATCTGGCGACTGTCGCGCGACAGCGAGTTTGTCGAGCGGATTGACGCGCCGGAGGCCGTTCTCGCCGGCCGCACGATCGAGCTTAAGGACGCGCGCATGAAGGCCGCGGGCGATCGGTTTTCGCAAAGGACGCCGGTCTACGCCGTGCCGACAAGGTTGACGCCCAAGGACCTTCGCGAGAGCGCGCCGCCGCCCGAATCAATGTCGATCTTCGACCTGCCGCGGTTCATCCTCCTTGCCGAAGCCGCCGGCCTCTCCACCGTCAAGTACAACATCCGCTTCCACGACCTTTGTTCGACGCCGTTAAAGCTCGCGGCGATGGTCCTTATCGCGGCCGCCTTCTCCTTCGGCCCGGCGCGCGCCGGCGGCGCGGCGCGCCTCGTTCTCGCCGCGGTCGGCTGCGGCTTCCTCCTCTACATTCTCTCCGAGCTTTCAACCGCGCTCGGCGAATCGGGGGTGGCGCCGGCGCCGCTCGCCGCCTGGACGCCCGCCCTTGCCGCATCAATCGTCGCGATTTCCTTGCTGATGCGCCATGAAGAGACCTGATCTCGGGCCCATGGACCAACCGGAACGGCTCAGCTAACCATGCATCGCCGCTCAGTTTTCTAGCGCCGCCGAGCCGGAGGTTTCTTGTATCGGTCCCGATTGATCGCGCGCCTTCTGGCGACGTCGGCGCTTGTCGGCGCGTCAGGGCCGATGGTCGAGCGCGCGGCCGCGCAGGACGCCGAGATCCCGACGGTCGGAGAGCGTCCGCGCGCCTTGCCGCCGCCGGCTGAGGCGGATCGCGAGCGCATCCTCTTCGAGGCCGAGACGGTGACGCGCGAGCGGGAGGATTCGCCGATCGTCGCCGAGGGCAACGTCCGCGCCTATTTCGGCGAGCGGTATTTGAGGGCGGACCGGCTCAGCTATGATCCGGCGTCCGACATCGTCGTCGCCGAAGGCAATGTTTCGATCACGGACGAAACGCTTGAGACGGCATTCGCCGGCAGGGTGGAGCTGACCGGCGACCTTCGCGACGGCATCGCCGAGAATTTCAGCGCCATCCTCGAGGAAAAGACGCGCCTTGCGGCCGACTCGGCGGTCAGGGAACAGGGCGCAAGAACGCGCCTTAAGAACGCCGTCTACACCGCCTGCGACGTCTGCGATAAGAAGGGCGACGGAAAGACGCCGACCTGGCGCGTGAAGGCGCTCCGGGTGACGCGCGACGAAGAACGCAAGGTCGTTCGCTTCCATCACGCATTCTTCGAGATCAAGGGCGTCCCTCTTCTCTATGCGCCGTTCCTTCAGGCGCCTGACCCGACCGTCGAGCGCCAGTCCGGGTTTTTGACGCCGCTCATCGGCGCCTCGTCGCGCCTCGGCTTCAACATTGAGGTTCCCTATTACCTGGCGATTTCCGATCATCAGGACGCGACATTCTATCCGAAGTACACGTCGAATGACGGCGTTCTCTGGCAGGGCGAATTTCGCCGCCGCGACGATCACGGCTATCAGGTCGTTCAGGGCGGATATATCGGATATGAGCCGGATCCGTCCGAGGTCGACGTCCCGGGGAGGCGATGGCATGTCTTCGCCAAAGGCTATCGCGATTTCGGCGACAGGCTTAGGCTCGGCTACGACGTCGAGCGCGCGTCGGATGACACCTATCTTCGCCGCTATGACGTGCAGCGGCGCGGCGATCTCAGAAAAGAGCTCGACACGTCGCTGACGAACCGCCTTCGTTCGAACACCTATCTGCGCTGGGGCGATTCGAAAACCGAGTTGCGCGCCGACAGTTACACGTTCCAGGAACTCCGGACGACGACGATCTGCGACCTGCCGACCGGAGAACGGCTTGTCGTCTCCGCGGCCGATTGCGCGCAGGTAAGGCGCGACATCGATCCTGGGGCCGTCGAGGGTCCCGACATCGCGCGCGTCACCCCTTATGCGCTGCCGGTCATTGATTTCCGGCATGAATTCGCGCCGCCGGAAATCGGGGGCAGCGCGCGCCTCAATCTCAATTTCGCATCGCTTCAGCGCACGAGCGGAGTCGACACGCGAAGGCTCACCGCGAGCGCGTATTGGGAGCGCGAGCATTTCACGCCCGGCGGCCACCGGCTCAATGCGTTCGCCGAACTGCGCGGCGACCTCTTCCGCTACGAAGACCTCAATGAAGGCGCCGAAACCCGTCAGCCGATCGCCGACGACAACCGCATCGACGGCCG
This sequence comes from Parvularculaceae bacterium, assembly GCA_013389125.1. GTDB lineage: Bacteria > Pseudomonadota > Alphaproteobacteria > Caulobacterales > Parvularculaceae > Amphiplicatus. The sequence goes on from JACADX010000456.1 coordinate 4,271, forward strand.
TTTTGCGCCGACCGTCGGCGTCGAGTGGTCGTATCCCCTGACGCGCCGCGTCGAAAGCGCACGGCTCTTCATCGAGCCTCGGGTCCAGCTCGTCGCGAGCCCGTCTGATCGAAATGACGCCAGCATCATCAACGAAGATTCGCAAAGCATCGAGTTCGATTATGCGGGCCTCTTCGAGTACAATAAATCGACAGGATTTGACGCCTTTGAAGACGGACAGCGCATGAACGCCGGCGTCGCGGCGGCGGCGGTCCTCGACAACGGCATCACGCTGGAAGGCGAAATCGGCCAGCAATTCCGCTTGCAGGAATCGAGCGCGTTCGATCGCTCGACCGGGCTTGGCGACGAAAGCTCCGACTACGTCGGATCGCTCAACATCCGGTACAAGAACATTATCGGGGTCGAAAACCGGTTCCGCATCGCCGACGACGACGGCGCTTTAAAGCGCGCGGAGTCGATGATCTATCTCAATTATTGGCGCTTTCGCGGAAATGCGAGCTATGTGCGCCTTGACGACGAAGTATCGATCGGCGGGGAACGCCGGCGCGAGGAGCTTAACGCTCGGATGAACTTCAAGCTGACCAAGAACTGGTACACCGGCGTCGGCTGGCGCGAGAACCTCGAGCCCGGAACGCGCCTTGACACCGACCCTGCCTCGCCGACCTTCAATCAGCAAGTGCCGCGCAACGGGACGATCCGGCAGGATTTCATCCTCGGCTACGAGGACGAATGCTCGCTCTTTGAGTTGACCTATCGCAGGGACCGGACCCAGGATCAGGGCCTCGAACCCGACGAGGCCTTCCTCGTGCGCTTCACCTTGCGTTCGCTTGTGAACTAGCGGTTCGGCGCGTTCGGTTGCGCCCACCCCATTTTCGTCTATTTTCCGCGCCAGACCGGGGGTCGAGCCAGCGCGCCGAGTCGGGTATTGAGGGCGTGTCGGGCAGGTTGGAGCAGTCGCGCGTGAGCGGAAAACCAGTGGATTCCCTTTTGAAATCAATAGCCTTGAGCGCCATTGCGGCGTTGCTCGCCGCCGGCCCCGGCGTCGCGCAAAAGCAGCAGGACGACCGCGCGGGCCTTCCTTCGACCTACAAGGGCCCGGCGAGCGCCGTCGCTGCGATCGTCAATGACAAGGTGATTACGACCTTTGACGTCCAGCAGCGGATGAAGCTGATGTTGATGTCGGCGGGCGGGCGCATCACGCCGCAAATGCTTCCTCAGCTGCAGCGGCAGGC
>JACADX010000229.1 GCA_013389125.1 Parvularculaceae bacterium
GAGCCCTAAACGCAAGAAAGCCTCCCGGATCGCTCCGGGAGGCTGAAGCGCCGCCGTCGGGGAGAGTGGACGGCTAAGCGTTTTCGATCGGGCCGAACTCGAAACACGGCCCCTTCAGAACTCGTTTGCGTCTCACAACTCATGGCGAGTCGCCTTACTGTCGCCCAGCCGACATTTTCGGAAAGAATCCGGATGCTGGAGGACGCAAATCAGTTCGGCGCTGATTTACTCGCGTGAGCCGCAAAATCCTGCAATTTTTTCAGCGAGTTGACGGTAACGGAGCCATACTTGGTCTTGATCGCGCCGAAGGCTTCCAATTCGCCCAGCACGCGGTTGATCGTCTGCCGCGACACGCCGACCATCAGCGCAAGGTCCGACTGCGCGATGTCGAGTTCAATTTTTTCCTGGCGTCCCGTGCAGTGCTGGTTCGCGATCCAATGCAGACGCATAGCGACCCGCGCCTGAAGTCCGAACGACATCAGTTCTTCAATGAGCTGGAGCGCGTCGCGAAGATGAAGCGTCGTCGATCGCACAAGCGCCGCATCGACTTCGCGATGCATGGCGCGAATTTCGTTGAAGCGCGCAATCGGCAGGAAATCAAACCGGCACGCGGTCAGCGTTTCCGCGAAGACGGCGCGAGGGGCGCCGTCAATTGATGCGATATCGCCGATGACTTCGGTCGGCGTGCAAATCTTGAGGATCGCTTCGCGGCCGTCCTTCGCGAGAAAATACGCCTTTGCGCGACCGGAGATCAGGCGGAAGACTCCGTCGGGCGCTGCGTCACGCTCGTATATCAGCGTTCCCGCGGGGAGCGTCCGACGCTCGCTCGCGGCGCTTACTTTCGCCCGCACATATTCCGGCAAGGCGCCGATCCAGTCAGTATCCGCTCGCGACATGAACCACGCAACGTCGCCTCCCCCGACATCCACAGTAGCATGCGCCGCAGGCCAAACAATCGCCGCGTGTCAAGAACCCGGAAGGCGCGCGCATTCCTCTTTGATTCGCCGTCCGCGCCGGGCGCCTTTTCCGAGCGCCGCGCTCGTCTATTTTCGAGGATTTCCGCGGGGTCCGGCGGCGAACGGCGCCCATTCGGCCCCGCTGGCGGGCGCCCTTTCTTGCCGTACGCCGCATCCGCGTTCCCTCCGCTTTTCAAGGGGAGAGAATGAGAGAGTTTCCCCGCCATATCGCCGCGCAGATCTCAGAACCCGCAACGTCGATCGTTGTTCACGTGTCAAAAGCCATGGGGCCCGGTTTTTCGCCGCGCCCTCCGCGTAAAACGGCCAACGCCGGAAAATCCGCCGGTCCATCGCGCGAAATCCCGAATGTATTCACTTCGGCGTTTTCGCGCGAGGAGGGCCGCCCTGTTCCGCTATTTGACGCTGATGCGTCCGAAGGGGCTCGAATTGTTCTTCGACACGCTTTCGGGCGAGCCTGAAATCTCGATCTTGCCGATTCCGGCGATTTCGGCGTCGACGCTTTCCGACGCATAGACCTTCGCCTCGCCAACGCCGGAGACGTCGATTTTCACCGATCGGCACTGGAGGCCTTCGGCGTCAAGTTCGCCGACGCCTGAAACATCAGCGTCGAGCGCGCCGCAGCTTCCCTCAAGCTCAAGCTCGCCGACGCCGGAAATGTCGGCGCTGAAATTTTCCGAATTGACGCCGGTCGCCTTGCCGTCAACGACGCCCGCGGCGTCGATGGCGTTGAGCGCCGGCATTCTCACCGTCGCCGTGATCCCGTGCTTGATGAGCCGCCGCTTGCCGCTCGCGTCGCGTTCATGCGTGTCAAGGACAAGTTCTCCCTCGCGAACTTCGGCCGTTGTGCGGGCAAGGTCGCCTTCCCTGCCCGAGAGGGTCACGGAATAGGCGTCGCCGCCGACCGTCACGTCGAGTTCAAAAACGCCGGCGATCTCGATCCGGTCGAAATCGGCGACCTCAACGGTTTTCGTCACGTCCTCGCCGCGATCGCGGTCGCCGATGTCGGAAAGATCGCCCCAGGCAACCTTGACGGCCGTCGCCGCAATCGCGCCCGCGATCACGAGCCCGATCAAGAACCCCAGAAACAGTCTCATTCTTTCCTCTCCCTTCTTGCCCCAACTTCGCTCAATGCACGTTGATCTCGGCGAAGTAGCCGCCGCGTTTTTCGACCTTCTTCGGCGAGCCGTAAATGTTTATCTCGCCCATGCCGGAGACTTCGGCGGTCGCCGCCTCGCGCGCGAAAACCGCCGCCTCGCCCATCCCCGAAAGCGACACGTCCGCGACGCCGCATCGCAGCGCTTCGGCGTTAAGCTCGCCGACCCCCGAAACGCGCGCATGAAGATTGCCGCAGCGCCCGGCGATCGTCACCTCGCCGACGCCGGAAAGATTGACCTTGAAGGCTCCTGCATCGACGCCCCTGATGTCCGCGTCAGTGACGCCCGACACCATCACACGGTCAAGAGTCGGCATCGTCACTTCGGCGCTGAGGCCGCTTCGGTCCCCATGATGTTTGATGCCGCGAAGGCGCTTTTTCGTATCGAGGACAAGCGTTCCGTTCTCGACGGTCGCTTCGGCGCGCTGCATCTCTTCAGGCGGCCCTGACAGCCGGATCGAATAATCGCCCCCGACTTCGACATCAAGTTCATAAGCGCCGCTGACTTCGATCGCGGTGAAATCCTTGAGCTCGATGGTTCGCTCTTCGCTGCCGCCTTCGCCGGCGGCGGCGCCCGAAATCAACGCGGCGAGGACGCATCCGACAAACAGGAGAGGGCTTCGCATCAACTGCTCCAAAACGCCGCGAAACGCGCGCGGCCGTTTCGAAACCGTAGCGAGGCCGCAGGGCAACGCCTATCCGCTCCAGCGCGCGGAGATCTCGGATCAGCGAAAGCGCGGTTCCAAAACGTCGCAGGACTGTAAATGATAATCACTTGCAAGAGCGCCCCGCCCCTGATACGAGGGCTCCAGTTAAGAATCATTCGCAAGTAAGGGTGCGTTGCCGAAAATGGGAATCAAAGGAAAGTCCAATCCGCTGTGGCCGGTGCTGCTCCCGGGGTCGGCGCTCGCCGTTCTGGCGCCGGCCTTCGCCGCGGACGCCGACGACGCGCGCTTTGCGATGATCGCGGATCAGGTGGTCGTCACCGGAGAGCGTGTCGATTACGCAAGCGAACAGACCGCGACGGCGACCAAGACCGACACTCCGCTCGTCGACATTCCCCAGTCGATCTCCCTCATCACGCGCGACCTGATCGACGACCAGATGATGCGGTCGATGGCGGATGTCGTGCGCTATGTTCCGGGCGTCTCGATGGCGCAGGGCGAAGGCCATCGCGACGCGCCGGTCTTACGCGGCAACGCGTCGACCGCCGACTTTTACGTCGACGGGGTAAGGGACGATGTCCAGTATTACCGTGATCTCTATAACGCCGAACGCATCGAAATCCTCAAAGGTCCGAACGCGATGATTTTCGGGCGCGGCGGCGCCGGCGGCGTCATCAACCGCGTCACAAAGACCGCGAGTTTCGATCCGGAGCGGGCGCTGACTTTGCAGGGCGGTTCGTTCGGGTTTGCGCGCGGCGCTGTCGATGTCGGCGCGGCGTTTTCAGATCGCGCCGCCGGACGCCTCAATGCGTTCTACGAGAATTCCGATTCCTATCGCGACTTCGCCGGCATCGAGCGCTTCGGGGTCAATCCGGCGCTGCGCTTCGCGCCGGGCGCGGCGACGACAATCGACGTCGCTTACGAGTTCTTGAACGATGAGCGAACCGTCGATCGCGGCGTTCCTTCCGAGAACGGCCTTCCTTACGCCGGCGACCGCCGCGCCTTCTTCGGCAACCCGGACGCTTCGTTCAGCAAGGCCGAGGTCCATGCCGGCGATTTCGCTTTTTCGCATGCGTTCAGCGAGGCGCTCGCCTTGCGCAACCATCTCCGGATCGCCGATTACGGCAAATATTATCAGAACGTGCACGCCAACGGCGCCGTCGGCTCGACCGGCGTTCCGGGCGAAGCGCCGCTTCAGGCGTATTTCAGCGGCGCAGACCGCTTCAATGTCTTCAACCAGACCGATCTCATCTTGAAAGCCGAGACCGGCGGGATCCGTCACGCGATCCTTATCGGCGGCGAGATCGGCGTTCAAGATACGGACAATCTCCGCTCCGCGAACAATAACGCCGCCGGCGTCGTCACGATCGCTGCGCCGACGACGAGCGCCGTTCCCGTCTTCCTCGCGCTCCAGACCGACAACCATGTCAATCTCACGACGGCCTCCGTCTATGTCCAGGACCAGATTGATATTGCGTCGTGGCTGCAGTTGATCGGCGGCGTTCGGTTCGATCATTTTAATATCGACGTCGCCGACAATCTCGCCGGCGGCGAGATCGGGCGAACAGACGAGGCGTGGAGCCCGCGCGGCGGCGTCATCGTCAAGCCGGCGAACAACGCCTCGATTTATGCGAGCTACTCAAAGTCCTTTCTGCCGCAGTCGGGCGACCAGTTCGGCGCCCTTTCGCCGACGACCGCCGCGCTCGAGCCCGAAACGTTCGAAAACATCGAGGCCGGCGTCAAATGGGAGCCGCGCGCCGGCCTTGTATTTTCCGCCGCCCTCTATCGTCTCGATCGCGAGAACACGATTGCGCCCGGACCGACGGCGGGCTCGGTCGTCCTTACCGGCGCGTCGCGAAGCAAGGGGCTCGAAATCTCGCTCGCCGGTTCGATCACCGATCGCTGGGAGGTCCTCGCCGGCTACACGCTGCAAGAGGCCGAGATCACGCGCGCGACCAGCGCGGCGAGCGCCGGCGCCGACCTGCCGCTCACGCCAAAGCGCGCCTTCGCGATCTGGAACGCCTACTCGTTCACCAATCACTGGCGCGCAGGCGTCGGCGTCATTCATCAGACGGAACAGTTCGCCTCGTTGTCGAACACGGTTGTTCTTCGAGGATTCACGCGCGTCGACGCCGCGCTCTATTACACGCTGAACGAGCGCTTCGAGGCGCAGATCAACATCGAGAACCTCTTCGACGAGACCTATTTCCCGACCGCGCACAACGACAACAATATCACGCCAGGCAGTCCCCGCGCCTTCCGCGTCTCAATCGCCGGGCGCCTTTGAGCCGAATGCGCCGCCGCCGGACCGCCGACTTCCTGCGGCGGTACGGCGCATGGGCGTTTAGCCCGCTGTTAAGCATGCGGCCTTAACCTTTTCGCCGGAATTGCGAGGGGAAGGGCCGCGCCATGGCCGCCGACGTCAAAGACGCATCGCGAAGGCTGAGAACCGGCGTCTTCGTCGCGCTCGCCGCCTATATCCTGTTGTCGCCGCTGTTCGTACAGGCGTTTGGCGTCGAGACGAAAATCATCCGCCCCTGGATCATGTTCAAGGATGTCGGGACCGGCATCCTCAAGGGCGAGTTCATCGCGACGACGGCGGCCGGCGAGACCTATCGCCTCTCGCCGCTCGATGTGCTCGGCGCGGCGCGCTATCCTGTCCGCGTCCAGCCCTACCGCTTTGACAAGCTCGTCCTCAAAGACGGCGACCTCATCCGCTTTGCAGCCGGCTGGTGCGCGGCGCATCGCGCTGAATTCGTCGACCTTCGCTATGAGGGACGCGTCGGCGCCGGCAAGTCCTGGCGGCCGCTCTCGGCGTCCGGCCTCTGCGCGGCGGCCGTCCAATGACCATGACCGCAAGAACCGAAGCTGCGGACCGGCCCCTCGCCCGCGTCGTCGCCGACATTTCCGACTTCGCCAATCGCGAGGGATCGACGCGCGCCGTCGCGCTCGTGCGCATTCTGATCATCCTGCTCGTCCTCGTGAAATGGGGCGAGGATCTCGCCTTTTTCAGCGCGACGGCGCCGGGCGTCGTCTATCTCTCGCCGCTCTTCTTCCTCGCAGCCGGCGCGGCGCTCATCGGCTGGCGCACCAAGCCCGCGCTCTTTGCGCTGACGATCCTTCTCGCCGTCTTCTATTTCGGATACGGCCAGCGCTTTGGCGTCAATGAATGGGCGCACCATCACAGCTACATGCTGCTCTTCGTCGTCACGATGCTGAACGGCGCGCCATGCGAGAAGTCCTATTCGGTCGACCGCTGGCTCGCGGTGAGGCGCGCGGCGCGGCGGGGCGAGGCGGCGCCGGCCGAGCGCGGACCCTTGTGGGCGCAAAGCCTCATCATTTTGCAGCTCGCGGCGCTTTATTTCTGGACGGCGGTCGACAAGACCGAATGGCGATTCTTGAACGGCGAACGCCTCGAGCGGATATTCGAGTGGGCCTATGCCGGCCATCCGGCCTATGCGCTCCTCACGCAAAGCTGGCTTCTCGCCGCATCATCGACCGCGGTCGTCATCATCGAATATTTTCTCGCCTATGCGCTTCTTGCGGGGCGTTTCAAGCGCGCCGCATTCGCGATTGCGCTCGTCCTTCACATCGGGTTCTATTTCTTTCTCAAGGTGGACACCTATTCCGCGACGATGCTCGTTATCTATCTTATCTATGCGAGCCCGGAGCGCGTTCACCGCGCAATCGACGAGCTGCAAGGATACGGAGCCGAGGGAAACGCCGCCGCATGAACGCAACCGTCTACTATGACGGAGAATGTCCCTTCTGCCGCTCCTATGTCGCCTTTGCGCGGCTGAAGGAACGCTTCGGCGAGGTGGATCTCGTCGACGCGCGGACGGCGCCTGAAAAAGCCGCGGAGTTCCTTTCCAAGGGCCTCGACATTGACGACGGCTTCATCGTCGAGGCGGAAGGCAGGCTCTTTCACGGCGCCGAAGCGATGCAGCTCATTCACGCCGAACTCGCGCCGAAGTCGACGGGCCTTTCGCGCCTCTCGGACGGCGGCCTGCTCCGGCGCATTTATCCGGTCCTTGCCGCCGGGCGCAGGCTGACGCTGAAGGCGCTCGGACGGAAGAAGATCAATGACCGCTCTTGATTCAGTCACTTAGCCGCGGATGTTCGTTCGGCATGGCGGGCCGCCCCGCATCATTGCGCCGGCGCCGCTTTTGAGTCAGACTTCGTCGATTGTTGCGTGAATTTTGTCGCGTTTTTCGCCTATTGGGGTCATCACAATCGGGGGTGGGGATATGCGCGGCGCGCTTCTGGCGATCGCAGCCGTCTGCGTTTTTGGCGGCGGCGCCGCGGCGTCAGAATCAAATCGCACATCATTGAGCGCGGGCCAGGGCGCTGCGGATCGCGAGGCGGGCGAGACGCCGTCTGCGTTTCCGCACGATGACGATGCCGAATTGCCGCGCCCGGCTGCGGACGACGATCTCCTTGTCGACGCGCTATGGCCGTTTTGCGGATGCTCGAAAGAGGATTATGACGCGCTTCTCGCGCTCTATGACGACCTCAAAAAGAAATACGCCGACACGGAGCGCGAGCGGCAGGAACTGCGCCGCTCCGCGTTGAACGGCCGGGAAAGTCTAAAATATGTCGACCTTTTGTGGACCAAGAAGGCGCTCTTGACGCTCGGTCACTACAAAAAGACGGGACTGACCTGGGTCGATCATGACAAAGTCATTTTGAAGCCTGACTACGACGCCAAGACGATTGTCGCCGTGAAGGCGTTTCAATGCGCGGAATATGAAAAGACCTCGGGCGCCGAAAAGCTTTGCGACGTGCGCCGCGAGACAGGATGGATAACATTCCCCGAGGCGCGAAACGCCATCTGCATGGCGGGGATCGCCGCAAGCGACGAGATGGGACTGTTGCTCGCCGAATGGTTCGCCTACGGCCGCGTCTATAACAAGAATCTGGGCCTTTCATCGGCGCTCGTTGATGCGCTTCTGACGAATCTGAAAAAGCATCTCAACCACACGACATCGCACCAGAACAATCATTTTTATCCGGAGTCCTATTACCAGGACCTCGAAAGCCGCGCGCGCATTTTCAAGGGAAAGCTCGACGGGCTGATCGAACAGGAAAAGGAGCAGATCAAGATCAGGAACGAAGATGCGGCAAGAGAAGGCCTCGTCGGGGATGAAACGCTCCCGACGTGGACAGGACTTTTGGAGCGAGACCGCGTCTGCAGGACGCCGTTGCAAGACGTCAAATAGTCGGGGAGGCGCAAATGAGTCCGGCTGGAGGAAGAACCAAATGGCTGGTCTTCGCCGTCGCAGCCCTAGTTTCGCCGACGGCCGTCAACGCGCAGCTTACGACCGAGCCGACCGCTGTCGGCGCGCCGGACAAGCCCGCGCCGCCGAAGGCGGATCCGTGCGAGCGCAAGCACGAAGTGTCGGTCTATCGACCCGGCCGCCCCGTGACCGAGGCCGGCTCCGAACCCAATCACAAGTCGATCAAGGACGCGATCTGTCACGCCGGCAAAGGCCCGCAGCCGCAGGTGATCCTCTACGCCGATCCTTACAAGCCGTTCTTTCCGGGCTTTACCGTCAACAAGCCCAATCTGACGATCCGCGCCTCGGACGCCGACATCGGCGGCGCGGTCGCGGTCGCGCAAAGCGAGTCGCCGAAAGAGCTCGGCGGCGCCTGCATCGTCATCAATCCGGGGCTCGCGCATCAGGAAACGACGACAACGCTCATCGGTTTTGATTTCATCGCCGACGGCGCCGCCGACCGGTCGTGCGTCGTCGTAAAGTCCGGAACGCTTGCCCTGCGGAAGTCCAACATCCGGCTGCGGAGCGCTTCCATCGCGATTGATGTCGCGCCGACGGCCAATCTGCGTTTTGAGGGCGATGATTATGAAGAGCATGGCGTCTTCGCCGAGCCCTCAGCGGATATCGCCTTGCGGCGCATCGGCGTCCTCGCCGAGGAATCGCAGGAAGTCGCGCTTGACGGCGTATCGCTCGAAGGGCTTGATGTCGCGGTTCAATCGCGCGCGCGACTGACGCGTCTTGCCGGCGCGCGCCTTGTCGCCAACGGCGTCGGCGTCGAAATCGCGGACGCCGCGCTGCGCTCGGCCTACGCGCCCAATCTCGAAGTCGCCGGCGGCGTCTTCGCCGAGAATGACAACGCGGCGATCCTGTTGAGCCGACGCAGTTTCAATCCGGCGAAATCGTCGCCGATGGAGGCCGGGGAAGCGCAGGCGTTCCGCGGCCTTGTCAATATCGCCGGCGGATCTGGCGGCCCGGTGAGGTTTAACGGAAACGGCGACGGGATCGTTTTTGACAACGCCTATCCGCGCATGAAGACCGGCGCCGACGGCGCGACGCAGATCGGTTTGAACGTCGAAACCGCGCAGTTCAATGGAAACAGCGCAAACGCCGTCCGAATGACGCTGCCGGTTTACGGCGCGGCCGCAAGGGTCCGGAACGTCGAGTTCGTCGGGAATGGCGCCGCGATCCGGGTGGACGGCGCGATGAACGGCGCGCTGACCGTTGACGGCGCGTCAAAGATGACCGGCAAGGGCGCAGGCGTCGTCCTCGACCTCCGCGACGACGGCGAATTCGCAGCGAGCCTTGAGACTGTCGCCGGGCTCGCGCCGGCGTTCGACATTTACAAGGGCTGGAACGGCAAGCTGCTGATCGCGGTCGAAGACCCGAAGACGCCCGCGACCTTCATGAAGCTCGATCAGAGCTCGACGCTCTGCCAATTCAAGCTCGACGGCTCGAAGCAGGAGCGCGAAGCGTTCCGACACGCGTTCAAGGATTTCCATGTGCTTGTCGCGCGCCGTCACATCAGCCGACTTTTCGGCGCGGATTCGCCCGACGACATGTCCGAGGGTGAAATGAAGGACGCCAAGCGCGCGCTCTGCGGCGCCTGACCGGCGAGGAACGCCGGGCGGGGCTCGCGGGGGCGGATGCGGGCGGCCCGTGCCGATCGCGCCGCTTCTGCGCGGAGCGCTCGCGCCAAGGCGCGCGGCCGGTTACACTGGTCCGATGTTCACAAAATTCTTTCACGAGCTGAAATCGGCGGGCGTGCCGGTCTCGCTCCGCGAGTACCTCACCTTGATGGAGGCGATGGAGGCCGATCTTGCAAGCCGCAGGGTCGAGGATTTCTATTATCTCTCGCGTTCGGCGCTCGTGAAGGACGAGCGCAATCTCGACAAGTTCGATCGCGTGTTCGGTCATGTCTTCAAGGGGATCGAAACGCTCGCGGAAACGGCGACGGCGGAAGTCCCGGCGGACTGGCTGAAACTTCTCACGCAGAAATATCTGACCGAAGAAGAAAAGAAGCAGATCGAGGCGCTCGGCGGCTGGGACAAGTTGATGGAGACCTTGAAGCGGCGGCTTGATGAGCAAAAAGGCCGTCACGAAGGCGGTAGCAAATGGATCGGGACCGGCGGAACCTCGCCGTTCGGCGCCGGCGGCTACAATCCCGAAGGCGTCAGGATCGGCAATTCCGGCCTGCGCCAGGGCCGCGCCGTCAAGGTCTGGGAGAAGCGCGACTACAAGAATCTGGACGATCAGGTGGAGCTCGGCACGCGGAACATCAAGATTGCGCTCCGGCGTCTGCGCCGATTTGCGAGAAAAGGCGCGCCTGACGAATTCGATCTTGACGGCACCATCGATGCGACGGCGCGGGCCGGCTATCTCGACATCAAGATGCGCCCGGAGCGGCGCAACGCGATCAAGGTCTTGATCTTCTTCGACGCCGGCGGATCAATGGATCCTTTCGTCCGCCTTTGCGAGGAGCTGTTCTCAGCGGCGCGGTCGGAATTCAAGCACATGGAGTATTTCTACTTCCACAACTGCCTCTACGATTTCGTTTGGAAGGACAACCGCCGCCGCTGGACCGAGAAAACGCCGACCTACGACGTGCTGCACAAGTACCCGCACGACTACAAGGTCATTTTCGTCGGCGACGCGTCGATGAGCCCCTACGAGATCACCGTTCCGGGCGGCTCCGTCGAATACTTCAACGAAGAGCCCGGCGCGATCTGGATGGAGCGCGTGACGCGCATTTACGAGAGCGCCGTTTGGCTTAATCCGATCCCGGAAAGGCAATGGGATTATTCAGGGTCGATCCGGATGATCCGCGACCTGATGGGCGAGCGGATGTATCCGCTGACGCTTTCCGGCATCGACGCAGCGATGACCGAACTCCGGCGCTGAGCGTTAATGCTTCGTCAGCGCGGCCGCGACCTGTCGCTCAATGTCGGCGATCGGGTGCTTGGTGAGGTCGCGGTCAATTTCGCCGACAAGGCGCTTTTTTAGGTCGGCGTGATATTCCGCCCTGAGCTCCCCAAGCGTTGACGGCGGCGCGATGACGACGAGCCGGTCAAAGGCGCCCGCCGCCGCGGCCCTGTTCAGTTTCGCCGCGAAGCCGCGCGCGAACTCCGTCTTGGCGAGGCGGTGGAAATCCGTCTCCTCGAACGCCGATTTGCGCATGCTGCCGGCGCGCCCGTCATTATTGCGACCGGCGCGCGCGGCCGCCTGTTCGCGCGACGGCGGGTTGTCGATTTCCGTCGCCTCGACAAGCCTGAGCGAGGGGCTCGCATCGAGGTCGTCATTGCGAAGGATGACCGCTTTCTCGCCGTCGGCGACGGCGACCCACGTAATGCGATCGGAAAAATCTCGGGTCATGGCGTTCTCCGGGAAAGAGCCTCATGAAAGAGGCTTTTCGGCGACCGTCCTGACTATAGCATTGCTCTGGATCAAATTGTCAGGCGGCGCGATCGCGAAGTTCGCGGGCATGGTCGATCGCCGCCGCCGCGGCGGCTTTGAGGTCGTCGCGGAGCGCGGCGCGGAGCGCCGACTGCTCTCGGCCGACCATTTTTTCCGCGCGCTCGGCGAGATCGCCAAGAGCCCACGCGCCGACGCCGCGCGAGGCGCCCTTCAGCGTGTGCGCCGCGTGGCGCCAGTCCTCGTCGGCGAGCGAGGGCTCCATTCGCTCGATCCACATCGCCGCCTGCTCGATGAAAATCGTCAGGATCTCATCGAGCAACGCGCGATCGCCGAAAACATATTGGTCAAGATGCTTGATATCGATCGGCGCAGTCATGTCAGGTGCGACCCCCAGCCGGCCCCGACATTATTGGCGCAAATCCCTTCCGCAATCGTTAAAATTGGTCGAAAGCCGGTTAACCCCTACTAAGCCCCGACCAAGCGGCGGCTAGAGCTTCGCGCCTTGATTCGAAATCTGGGCGCTCGCTCTAGGCTTTGATTTGCGCGGCGTTCTTGCGCAAAACCGCGCACACTTTTGCGCACGCCGCTCTAATTCGGCGCGGCCGGTTCTTCCGCCGCGGGATCCGTCGCGGGCTCTTCAACAACCGGCGTTTCGCTCGCCGCCGGCGCAGTCTCGTCGACCGGCGCTTCAACTGGCGCATCAAGCGTGTCGCCGACCGTCCCCGCCGCCGCGCCCGTCGCATCGCTTGTTCCGTCGACCGCGGCGTCGTCCACCGCTTCCGCCGCGTCGTTGATTACCGCGGCGTCTTCAGCCGCCGGACTGACGTCATCTGAACGCGTCCCTGTCAATTTCATAAGGCCGATGATGACGGCCAGGGCGACGGCGATGATCAGAAGGATTCTCAGCATGTCGTTCCTTTCGATACGTCAAACCGGACGCCGGCGCCCCGACGCCACGCGATACGTCCCGTAAGGTTTATAGGGACTCAGCGCCCCCCGGCAACCTCGGCCTGTTAATTCCAGGTAACAAGCCTCGCCTTCGGCCCTTGCCGACGGCGACCGCCGCCCGCTATCCACGGGGCCGAAGTGCTGGAGGCCGCCGATGACCGACGACGCAATCTTCATCGGAAAGGGCGAGACGGCGCAGTCGCTTGCGCTCAAATATGCGAACCGGCATGGGCTGATTTCCGGCGCCACCGGGACCGGCAAGACGGTGACGCTGCAAATTCTCGCGGAAGGCTTCTCGCGCGCCGGGGTTCCCGTATTCGCCGCCGACGTCAAAGGCGACCTTTCCGGCCTCGCAATGCCCGGAGCGCCGAAAGATTTCCTGATCGAGCGCGCGAAAAAGATCGGGCTCGACGGTTACGCGCCGGCGGCGCCTCCGGTCGTCTTCTGGGACCTTTACGGCGAACAGGGTCACCCGATACGTGCGACGATATCGGAAATGGGTCCGCTGCTGCTGTCGCGGCTCATGGACCTCAACGATACGCAAGAGGGCGTCTTGACCCTCGCTTTCCGCGTCGCGGACGACGAGGGCCTCCTTCTCCTCGATCTTAAAGACCTCCGTGCGCTCCTTGTTGACATCGCCGATCGCGCGGATGAACTGACGACCACATACGGCAATGTCGCCAAAGCGACGGTCGGGTCGATCCAGCGCCGCCTCCTCGCGCTTGAAGAGCAAGGGGCCGAGAAGTTTTTCGGCGAGCCGGCGCTCGACCTTGCCGATTTCCTCAAAGCCGACGACGAAGGCGCGGGCGTCGTCAACATTCTCGCCGCCGACAAGCTGATGCAGGCGCCGAAACTCTATGCGACTTTCCTGTTGTGGCTTTTGTCGGAGCTCTTCGAAGAGCTCCCCGAGATCGGCGATCCGGAAAAGCCGAAACTCGTTTTCTTTTTCGATGAGGCGCATCTCCTCTTCGATGATGCGCCCAAAGCCCTGATCGACAAGATCGAGCAGGTCGTGCGTCTCATCCGCTCGAAGGGCGTCGGCGTCTATTTCGTCACGCAGAATCCGCAGGACGTGCCGGATTCGGTGTCGAGCCAGCTTGGGGCGCGCATTCAGCATGCGCTGAGGGCGTTCACGCCGAAAGAACAAAAGGTCGTCAGGACGGCCTCGGAGATGTTCCGGCCGAATCCCGCCTTCTCGACGCTTGACGTCATCACGCAGCTCGGCGTCGGCGAGGCGCTGGTTTCGACGCTCGAGGGAAAAGGCGCGCCGTCGATCGTCGAGCGCACGCTCATCCGGCCGCCGTCGTCGCGCCTCGGGCCGATCACGCCGGAGGAACGCAAGGAAATCATGCGCTATTCGGATCTCGGCGCCCGCTATGATCGTTCCGTCGATCGCGAGTCCGCGTTTGAAATTCTGGCCGCGCGCGCCGA
>JACADX010000450.1 GCA_013389125.1 Parvularculaceae bacterium
AAGGATCTCTTCGACGGCGAGCCCTTGTTCGCGGTCACGTTCGTGAAGCGCGATTCGGGCGGCTGAGCCCGGCGCCGGCTCCTGCAAATGAAAACCCCGGCGGCGCGCCGCCGGGGCTTCGGCATTCGCTGCGCCGGCGCGAGGATCAGCCGTGGCCGCCGGAGCCGCCGTTCTGACCGTCCGGGTCGTCAATGACGGTCGCGCCGCCGAGGTCGAAGCGAAGGCCGTATCGGTAAAGCACGCCGTCATTGTTCTCATCGACCACCGTCAGCGTCTGGCCGTCGGCGCTGACCGCGAAACTGTGGAATTGGCGTCCCTCATAAGGACCGCGCGGGCTCCCCGTCGCCGGGTCGACATCCTTCTTGTCGACGATCCACATCGCGTCCGCGCCGTTCGGCTTGAACTTCAGGCCGGCGACGGATCCGTCCGCGATCGTGAACGAAAGCGTCACCCGATTTCCGAGCGCGCCTTTCTGCGAGAAGTCGAAATTGCCCTTCCCGTCAAAGTAAGGGGCGTTGTAGGCGAAATCATAACCGCCGGCGCCGTCCTCGGTGACGACGACGTCAGCTTTGACGGCGATGTCTCCGCGCTGCGTCGTTTCATGAACGCAGCCCGCAGCAAGCAGCGCGACGCCGCCGGTCAGGATTGAGGCGATTCGAATCATGAGGTCTCCCCTACGAACAATGTGGCATTAGGCGGGCAAGACTAGGCTGCTGCGGCCGGAAGGTAAACACCAGGTTCGGCGCGGCCTTGTTCATCGCGTTTCGCCGCCGGCGTTCAGCGGCCTGCGGTCCAGTCGGGGGCTCCGAGGCGCCGCTTCATCGCCGCAAGTTCGGGATGCGCGACGCCGCGCGCTTCGAGGTCGGAAATGATTCGCGACGCCTTCGCCGGCTCACCCGATTCAAGATGCAGCGCCGCCAATCGAATGCGCGCCATCGCCGGCAGGAGATCGGCCTTCGGGGCGACGACCGCCGCCGCATCCCGGCTCAATTCGATCGAATCCTCCGCGCCCGCGAACCGGCGCTTGTGTCGGGCGAGCGCCAGCGATGCGGCTGCAAATGTCGCGGCGCCGTCGATGGTTGCGGATTTCCGGAGGTCGGGCATCAATTTCTCAAGGTCGGCGGCTGCGGAAGCCGCATCCGCGTCATCGATCGGAGAGGAAAGCCGCGCGCCGAGGGCCAGCGCGCGGGCGTAGATCATCCATTCCTCGCAGGGCCGATGCCGGCAGGCCGCCTTGGCGGACGCGTCCGCCTGGCGCGCCGCCGCCGCCGACGCGGCCTTATCGCCCGCAAGCGACGCAAGATAGCACTGCGTCCGGTAGATGTGCGACGCATTGACGGCCCAGTTGGCGTTGTCCGGTTCGCGCCTCACGAGCTTTTCAACAATGGCGCGCGCGTCATTATTCGCCTTGCGGGCTTCGTCGACCGCGCCAAGTCCCAGATTCGCCTCGGCGAGGCGCCGATGCGCGGTGACGACGACATCAAGCGTCTTGTAGTCCTCGGACGTCATTGCGGCGTCGGCGCCGTAAACGCCGAGCTGCTCGCGGATCAAGTCAATCGCCGTCGCGTAAGACCCGCGCGCAAGCTCGGCGAACGCCCGCCACGACAGAGCGTAGGCGTAATCGGACGCGATCTTGCGATCGCCGGGCGCCGCCTCCATCAGGGCGCGTCTTGCCTCGATCGAATCCGAGAAATAGGCGATCGCGGCGTCATAATCGCCGGCATAATATTTCACGCTGCCGAGGTTGCTTGTCGCATAGGCGAGTTCGAGGCGCCATTTCGGGTTCGTCCCGTCGGTCTTCACGAGCTGCTCGGCAAGGCGCAAATAGTCGCGATACCGGCGCTCGCCTTCCGCAATATCGCCCAGCGCCAGCGAATTCTGACCAAGGTAGAAGACGCTTTGCGCGTAATTGAACACCCGTTCCGGATCGTTCGGGGCTTTCTTCAAGAGCGCAGCGGTCCGCGCTTCGGCGTCTTCAAAGGCGCGCTGCGCTGCGTCGAGGTCGTTGCGCGCAAAGTCGATCGCGCCGAGCTGGATCATCGCCTGCGCCCGGCGGGCGAGCGCGGCGTCGTCGAGCGATTTCGGGTTCTGGCCCTCATAATAGGCCGTCGCCCGGTCGGCGACGGCTTCAAGGATGGCGAGCTTGCCGACCGGTTCGAGCTTGTCCCGGAGATCGCCGAGCATGAATTCGATGAGGCCTTCGGCTTCGGCGCGCATGGCGCGCGCTTCGTTGCGGGCGGTGAACGCGGCGACCGCCGCAAAGGCGAGGACCGCCGCGCCGGCGGTCGAGGCGATGGCGGTCGCGGTCGCGATCCGCGTCCGCCGCTGCGCGTCGCGGCGGATGAGATCGTCAAGGCCGACGCCGAGCATGCCGGCCGCGATCTTGAGGAAGGCGTAGCGCTTGCCGTCGCCCGTCTTGCGCGCGTCGGCGGCAAGGGGTTCGGCCGGGACATTTGTGAGATTGCGGTCCGCGTCGAGTTCGAAGCGAAGCGCCGGCGGAAAGCATTCCTCATCTTCGCGCCGCGGGATGAACGAGGCGCCGGGCTCGCCGGCGATGATCAGCGCGAAGGTCCGGCCCGGCCCGTTGAGCTTCTGGAAATGCCTGATCTCGTCATTGACCCAGCGCGATCGCGCCGCGCTCGGGGAACAAAGGACGATCTGGAACTCGCTGTCGGCGAGCGCCGATCGGATCGCGTCGCTGAGATTGCCGGCGACAGGGAGGTCCTCGCGATCGCGAAAGACCGGCGCGAGGCGCGCCGCCGACGCCGCGCCGCCCCGTCGCGCAAGCTCTGGCGGCGGACGATAGCGCTCGAGCGAACGCTGCAGCCACGCGCCCCATTCCTCGTCAGCATGAGCGTAGCTGATGAACGCCTTGAATTTCTTTTCGCCCACGGGTTCAGCCCCGGCGCAAGCCTAGCGATGTTGGCGCCGAAGCTGAAGCCTTCGCCGTAAAAA
Organism: Parvularculaceae bacterium; assembly: GCA_013389125.1. Taxonomy (GTDB): domain Bacteria; phylum Pseudomonadota; class Alphaproteobacteria; order Caulobacterales; family Parvularculaceae; genus Amphiplicatus. The sequence goes on from JACADX010000450.1 coordinate 2,956, forward strand.
TTCATGCCGGGGTCGCCGTCAGCCGCTGCAAGCCGACGCCACGCGCGCCCATTCTTCCGGCGGGAGCGGGGGAGGCCCGCCGGGCCGAGCCCGCGCGCGCGCCGAGGCGACGCGGGCCTTGGTGTTCGGGTGGCTGGAGAGCCAGGAGGGGAATTCCGCTTGATCATCGCGCGCGTTTTCATCGTCTTCCGGGTCGCTGAGACGGATCGCGTCAAACGCCCGGGCGAGCGCCGCCGGATCGAGCCCCGCCGCCAGCAAGATGTCGGCGGCGGTCTCGTCGGCGCGCGATTCCTGCTCGCGGGAATGGCGGAGCTGGCTCATCTGTCCGGCGAGAATGACCGCCTGTTGCGCGGCGCCGGACCCGCCGGT
>JACADX010000437.1 GCA_013389125.1 Parvularculaceae bacterium
CCCGCCTTCTCGACCCGCCGCGCACGGCCGTTCCCGACGTGAAAAGCGGCCTGCGCCGCAATCAGCGCGATCGCCGGATAAAGGGGCAGCGTATAATGCGGCAGCTTGGTCGCCGTCAGTTCAAAGACGATCCAGCTCGGAACGATCCACCCAAGAAGGAACCAGTATCGCCAGTCGTCGCGCATGGCGACGGCGCTTCGAGCGCCGGCCATGATGAGCGCGGCGGCCGGCCACAACAGGACGAACAACAGCGCAGCGTAGTAACCGGGGGGGCCTGCGTGACGCTCTTGCGCGTCGCCGATCTTGGCGAGCATGTCGCCGCCGATCGCCTCGGCGAAAAAGCGGCCTTCTGTCGCCGCGTTAAGCGTAGCGGCCCAGGGCGCGATCATGGCGGCAAGGATCATGAGCCCTAAGGCCGGCCGCAGCGCCTTGATGAGCTTGCGGCGCGGCATTCGAAGCATAAGCGCCGCAGTGGTGGAGCCGCATACCATCAGGATGATCGGTCCCTTGATGAGAATGCCGGCGCCGATCGCAATCCAGAAGAGCAAGGGCAAGAGCGCGCCGGCGCGCCGGTTCTCGATGACGGCGCCGACAATGTATATCAGCGCCGTCTGCGCCGCCGCGACGCAGGCAAGCAGCATCGCGTCGGTCTTGGCGATTGTCGCCTCGCCGGCGACGCCAGGCGCGCTCGCAAGCAACAACGCGCCGAGGAGGCCGACCCTGTCCCCGAACAGTCTTGTTCCGGCGGAGTAGGTGAGCAAGGCCGCGAGGATCGCGCCCACGACCGAAGGCAGCCGATAGGCCCAAATCTGCCGCGCACTTGCGTCGGAGAATGTTGCGACGGCGGCGGCCTGCAGCCAATGGATGCCGGTCGGCTTCTTGTTGCGCTCCTCATCTTGAAACCTGATGGAGATGAAGTCGCCGGTTTCGAGCATCTGGGCCGTGGCCTGCGCGAAGCGCGCCTCGTCGCGATCCAGCGGCGGCATCGTGAAGGCTCCGGCGAAGGCGACAAGCGCGGCGAACGCCCCAATGAGGGCCAACGGCGCAAGCCGCGCCTTATACCCGCTATCCTCTGCCTGCCGCATCGCAATCCCTCACCTTCAGAATAGGCGCCGATCCCGGCGCTGTCTTCCGCCAAGGCTTTCATTCAAAGGCGTTTTCTGCGACCTAGCGGCGCTAACGATCCGTACTTCCTGGAGCCCTGATGCCGAATACGGCCGGAACCGATGGCCAGGCGCCGATGTTCGGCGTCAAGCGGTCCTACGTTTCCTCGCCGACGGTTAGCGTCGTGGTGCCGATGCTCGACGAACAGGGCGGCGCGCAGCCCCTGATTGACGAAATCGCCAAGAATCTTGCGCATCTCGATTTCGAAATCATCGTTGTTGACGACTGCAGCCGCGACGGTACCGCGAAAGAACTCGAAACTGCTGCAGGCCGGGTCCCGCAGCTTCGCGTATTCCGGCATGCCGCCAGTGCCGGCCAGAGCCGAGCGATCAGGACCGGCGTCATCGCCGCGCGGGCGCCGATTATCGTTACGCTCGATGGCGACGGGCAAAATGACCCTTCGGACATCGGCGGCCTCATTGAAATACTTCGGCGCGATGACGCGCCGCCGCTTCTCGCCATGGTTGCGGGCGAGCGCCGAATTCGTCGCGACGCGGCCGCCAAAAAAACCGCCTCGCGGATCGCCAATGCTATCCGCCGGCGCATCTTGAAAGACGGCGCTGTCGATACCGGCTGCGGGCTGAAGGCGTTTTACCGCGACGCATTCTTGCGCCTTCCCTATTTCGACCATTGCCATCGGTACCTGCCGGCCCTCATGCGGCGGGAAGGCTTTGAGGTCGAGTTTCAACCGGTGAACCATCGGCCGCGCGCTCACGGCGCTTCGAAATACACCAATTTCGGGAGGCTCCGGGTCGCGCTGGCGGACCTTCAAGGCATGGTGTGGCTGAATTCCCGCGCCCGCTCGCCGGTCGAGATTTCCGCGCTGGAGACCGGACGCGGCTATGATAGGGTAAAGTGAATCGGACGGCCCCGGGGGGCCGAGCTTAGGGAGTGGGTCGGTATGGTTCTTCAGGTTTTTCCGCTGCTGACGATCAGCCTTGTCATTTACACGGTGCTGACCGTCACGGGCATGGGTGGCGGTGGCGGCACCGCCTGGCACGAAGTTGTCGTCCTCAACCTGCCGATGTACTCCGGCGATGTCTGGCGGGTGTCGTGGGGGACGCTGTTCCTGACGGGCAGTATCGGCCTTCTTTTCGTCGAACTGGTGCGCGCGACGAAAGCGGGAACCGCATCGATCACCAACCATCTCCTGTCATTCCTGCTGTTCGTTGTGGCGCTCCTCTTGTTCATCCTTGCGCCGGGTTTCGGCAATTCGACCTATTTTGTCTTCCTGGCGATGACGTTCCTCGACCCGATGGCGGGACTTGTCGTGACGACCGTCACGGCGCGACGCGACCTTGCGGTCACGGACGTCGCAAAACGCTGAAGCGGACGGCGATCAGCCGTCCGCCGCCGGATTTCCACCGCCTAGAGCTTCGCGCCATGATTCGGAATCAGTGCGCTTGTTCTAGTCGTTGTTTGTCGCAGCGTTTACGCGTTGAACCGCACACACTTCAGCGCACGCCGCTCTAACAGTCGCCGGCAGCGCGCCATTGCGTTGCGGGAACTTCTTGACCGTGCACGGATCAGAATAGGGGAGCGCCTCGCGACGCCGGCCCGGGATCGCGTTTCAATGCTGATTGGCATGCCAAAGCTTCGACGCGCCACGCGGTCGAATCGTCGATATTCAACTCGGGACTGACGCTGCTGCGAAAGTCGGCGATGAGGGAGGTCAGGCGCGCCTGATCGCCGGCGCCGGCGAGCGGAAGACCGCGCGGCCGGGGGCGACAAGTCTTGAGATAAGCCGCAAGGAGGACTTCAGCCCGAATTGCGCCCAAAGCACCGCCCCGACGAGCGAGAGGAACGGGGCAGGATAAGGCTCGGAAAAATGCGCCTTGAAATAGCGCAGCATGCTGGAGGTCTTGCGCATGTCGACGATGATCGGGTCGACTTCGCTCGAGCTCTTGAAATGCAGCACCGAAACGCTCGGGTCAAAATAAACCGTCCCGCCGGCGTCGCCGAAACGCAGGCAGAAATCGACGTCCTCAACGTGAAGGAAATAGCGCTCGTCCATCCCGCCGATCGACCAGTAATCCTTGCGCGGCGTCATGAAGCACGCGCCCGAGATCACAGGCACGGGAATGACCTCGGACGGACAGGGATCGCCATGCAGGTTGAAGCGCCGGAAATAGGGATGGCGCGGCGCGAATTTGTAAAGACTCGTCGCCTCGACGAAGGCGCGCCACGGCGTCAAGGTCGCCCGGCGGCTGCCGCGTTGTTCCGCGCCGTCGGGATCGATGATCTTAGCTCCCATAAGCCATGGATGCGGACGGCTCGCGCCGTCGATGGCGAGTTTCATCGCGCCGCCCGGCGGCACGATGGCGTCGGGATTGACGAAGAGGAGGTGATCGCCCGAAGCCGCTCGCGCGCCGAGGTTGCAGGCTGCTGCAAAGCCGATATTGCCGTGGCCGCTGATCAGCCGGATCGCAGGCCCGTCCGATTGCGGCCCGATCGCCGCTTCGACGGCGCCTTGCGGATTGCCATTGTTGACAAGAATGATCTCCGCGACGCCGTCCTGCAGTCGCAGCGCATCAAGGCAACGCGCCAGCACCGGACCTGTGTAATACGTGACAACAACCGCCGAGATCACGACGTTGGATGTGTTAGCCGGCAAAACCCGCCCCCGAACCACTGTTTCGGCGCCTCTTTAGCGGCGCTCTCTTATTGCTTCCATTTGTTTATGGAATATGACACCGCCGCGCCGAAAGCCGCAAGTGCAAAAACCGCAAGGCGCCAGACCTGCCACAAGCTTGCTTCAAACATTACAGAAATGAAACCTACAGCGGCGATCGCCGCGGTCGCCGCGATCGTTGAACGGTCGAAAGCGGCGGCGAGGAGACGCGCTGCGGCCGCTGAAATGGCGACGGCGAAAAGGGCGACTCCCGTGACGCCGAGTTCGAGCCAGATTTGAATAAAGACGTTGTGCGGGTGGACCGGCGCCAGCGGCAGAAGCAACGGATAGCCGGGGACCTCAATCATTTCCGACTCTCGCCACCATGCGCGGGTGAAATCGGCGCCGCATCCGAGCGGAAAACAGTCGCCAAGCGCTCGATCGCCCGCGGCGCTCCATAAGATCAGCCTTTGACTCCAGGAGGGCGGAAGCGCCCCGCCCTCGAGCAATTGGTCGACCGGAACCGCCGCCGCGATGAACGGCGTCAGCAGAAGCGCCGCCAGAAACAAGGCCGTTGCAGCCTTGATTGTCGTCTTGGGCGAGGCGAGCGCCGCCGCGAAAGCGAGCGCTCCCGCCGCGATGGCGATGACATTTGCGAAGACGGAGAACTCGGTCGCCGCGACGAAGAGCGCCGCCGCCGGCGCCAAGGCGATGATCCACGAGCCTGTCAGCGCCCGGATCAGGACGGCCGCCGGAAACGCCAGCGGCGCCATTGCGGTGACGCCCCGGCCGAGCGCCGTCAGATCCTTGAAGCGCAACGTCGAAAGATCGTCGGGCGGAATGACGTCGCGAAGATATCCGTCGGAGAGGCCCTCAAACATCAGCGCGAGCGATGCTGCGACAACGGAAAACGAAAATATCGCTGCGAAGCGACGGCTGCGCCGCGCTTTCGCGCGCGAAGCCTCGAAGACAAGCGCGCCGGCGGCGAGCGTCGCTGCGAAGACGGTGAGGCCGAGCCATTCCGCTCCGGGCGTCGGCGACCAGAACACCGTCACGGCGATCCAGAGCGAAAATGCGCCCATCGCCAGGGCGGCGAGCGCCAGCGGATCGCGCCAAGGCCTGGGCGGCGCGACCAGTCGCAGCCCCTCAATCCAGATTTCCGGGCGCATCGCGACGCCGAGCGCAAGGAATCCGGCGCACGGCGCGAGGCCGCGATGCCCGAACACGGCGAGCCAGGCGACGCCGGCGAAGGCGATCGCCGCCATCGCATCAATCGCGCCGTCAATCCGCGGATTTTTCACGGCGCCATTTTACCGGGCGCGAAGGTCGGGCGGCGTCGCCTCGTCGGCGAACCGCGCAACGGCCTCGTCAAGGCGCAAGACCTCCTGCCTTTCCGAGCCGAGCCGGCGCACCGAGACCTTTCGTTCGGCGGCCTCGCGCGCGCCGACGACGGCCATGACCGGAATCTTGGCCAGCGAATGCTCGCGCACCTTGTAGTTGATCTTCTCATTCCTGAGGTCGAGATCGGCGCGCAGGCCCGCGGCGCG
>JACADX010000463.1 GCA_013389125.1 Parvularculaceae bacterium
CGCCGGCAAGCGCGGCGGCGTCCGCCGCCTGCTGCACTTCGTGACGCAGGTTGAAGATCCGGCCTGTGTCGAGCGCGAGGCCGGCGAGGCCGACCAGCGCCAGCATTAGCAGGGTGACATAGATCAGCGCCGCTCCGCCTTCGTCCCTCCAAAATCGCATTTCCGCCTCCCCATCATCGTTGGAGCTACTGCGACTCGACGTTGGCGCCGGCTTCGATCTCGCCAGTTTTCGCCTCCTTTATCGTGTCCGTGTTGTATCGCGCCGTCGCCATGTCGACCGCGACGCCGTCCTTTTCAGGCGCGCCGGCGACCGGCGTCGGATCAATGATCTGCGCGACGTTATTTGCGTTGAAGGCGGCGCTGAATGTCTCGTCCAGATCGTTCTGGTTGGAGACGCAGCCGACAGTCGAAAAGACCATGGCCGAAATGACAAGCTTTCTCACTGAATTCGCCTCCTATTTCACGACAAATCCAACCGGCCCGTCGACGCCGGGTGATGTGTCGGCGGCGACCGCGTCGCCAGTTGCAATCCTGTTTGCAGTCTGCCTTCCGTGCAGCCATTGCGCGCCTTCCGTCCGCCCAAGAAGGAACAATTCCAGCTCATGCGGAAAAGTCATGTGATCTTGCGGCGTGGTCAGTTCCGACAATGTCGAGGGTTCGACAAGATAGGCCGTAATTATGATCGCAAGCTCCGTGTCTTCGCGGCGATAGGCGGCGCTGCGAGCGAGCGCGCCGAGCACCGGCACGTCGCCGACGCCCGGCATCTGGTCGATTTCGTCGATGAATTTCCGCTGCAGCATGCCGGCGATTGAAAAGCTCTGGCCGTTCTTGAGATCGACGGTCGTCTTGGTCCGGCGCGTCGTCAGGCCCGGAATGACAATGTCGTCGAGGATGATGCCGTTCTGGCGATCGAGTTCGCTGACTTCCGGTTCGACGACAAGATTGATCGTGCCGCCGAGAACCGTCGGCGTGAAGCCGAGGCGAACGCCGAATTCCTTGAACTCGATCAGGATGCGTCCGTTTGTGTCGACACCGACCGGAACCGGAAATTCGCCGCCCGCGAGAAAACTCGCCGGCTGGCCGGACACGGCGATCAGGTTCGGTTCGGCGAGAATGGAGGCGATGCCCTTCTTCTCGAGCGCGTCGAGCAACAGGTCGAAGGTGACGTCCCCGAGCGCGAAAGAGCCGAACGCGGCGCCGAATTTCTCCGGATCCGAAATAAGGTCCTTAATGATTCCGTTTCCGGCCTGGCCTGGCGGCAGCTGCATCTGCGGAAGCGGTCTGCCCGTCTGGAATGCGCCGATCTCTTTGCCCGAGTTGAAGAAGGCGTCGGTCGAGATGCCGACATCCTTGAGCGCCGAGCGCTTCACTTCGGCGAAGCGGACGGCGAGCATCACCTGCTGGCTCTGTTTCACCGACATCATATTGACGACCTGGCCGCCTTTGCCGGCGAAATTCGCGGCAAGCGCCGAGGCCTTTGATGAGACATTGCTGTCGGACACCGCGCCGGAAAGAATGATCGCCGAACCGTCAGCGCGAACTTCGACCTGTTCGTTCGGCATCATGTCGAAAAGGCGCTTTTTAAGGCCGAAGAGATCGTGCGTCACGTTGAGGTCGATGACGCCGGCGAGCTGCTTGCCGCGGGCGAAGAGCGTGAGGCTCGTGCCGCCGACCTCCTTGCCAATGACGTAAATGCTGCGGTCGGTTAGCGGAATGATGTCCGCGGTCTCGGGATTTCCGACCAGCACGTCAGCGATCGGGCGATCAAAGCGCAGCACGACCGCCTTGCCCGCCGCGACGTCGACATCGGCCATCGCCGGACCGCCGTCAGCGTTTAGATTGATCACCACTTCGCGGTCGGCTTTCGTCGCGGCGTCCGCAGCCGCAGCCGGCGCCGCCGCGACAAGCGCCGCAATCGACGCCGTCAGCCTGATCATAGTCCGGATACTCATACTGGTCTCCCGATGCCCCTTTACCCTCACGCCTATTCGCCCGCCGGAGCGCCAATCTTCAACGTTGACGCCATCTGCGCCGCGGCTGCGCCGGCGTTCGCATGCAAGTCGGAGGCCGAAGCGCCGATCGTCGCCTGCGCGCGCGCGCCTTCGCGCGGCACGCTGGCGCGCGTCGGTTCAACGCCGCGGATGACGTTCATCGTCGCGTTCGGATTGACCGGCGCCGCACGAACGACCGGCGGTTTGGCTTCGTCGATCGCGGGCCCGAGATCCTTGTAGCGAATTGGGCGATTTGCGGCCTGCTTCTCGGTCGCAGCATCGGCGATGGCGAGCGTGTTGCGCAGGGAAAGGCTTAAAGTGCCAATCGTCGAGGCGAGCGCGATCTTTTGCGCATCCTCCGGTTTGACTTCAATCGTCGCGGCCTTGGCGACGATGGCGCCGCCGGTCGATTCGTCGGCTTCCTGGTCGATCGCCAGTACACGGACATTTTCAAGGAGGATGTTGGTGATGGTGTCGAGCCGTTCATTCGTCGGCGAGATCGTCGACAGAACGTCGACGCGATCGCCGGGCAGGATGAAGCCGCCGGCGCCCGAAACATCGGACACGCGCACGGCGACGGCGCGATGACCTTCTTCGATCACCTGGCTGAGGGCCGCGCGCCCGCCGAAGCCGGATACCCTTTCCTTGAGCACCGGCTCGCCGACGGCGATCGAGCGGAGCGCAACGCGCCGTTCCGAGCCGACAACTTCTTCAATCTTGGTGAAGGAGCCTTCCGGAACGGCGTCCGCCGGCCACTGTTTTTCTTCAAGCGCGTCTGTCGCCAGCTCATTGCCGAACTCAAGCGGCTTTCGCGCGACGACGACGGTCGTCATCGCGACTTTCGCCGTTTCGCCGCTCCGCGCGCTCAGCACCCCTTGCACGCCGGCGACGGCGAGAAGGCCGAGAATGACTGCGGCCGCCAAAACAATAATCGACGTATTGCGCATTGAATGACGCCCTCCCGGAGCAGTCCGACACCCGGCCCC
>JACADX010000428.1 GCA_013389125.1 Parvularculaceae bacterium
CGATCACATTGCGCGATTCCTTGAAGTCGATCGTCTGGTTGATTGTGGCGGACGCCTTGAGACCCGTCATCGGCACAGGCTTGAAGCCCCGCTTGTTGGCCGCTGCGCGCATCCTGTCGATGTCGAGGCCGGCGGCCTTGAACAGCTCGGTCGCGTGGTTGAGCTGGATCCAGCCTTCGAGCTTGGCGCGCGATGCGCCGGCGTCCGGACGGACGAGGTCGGACTGTTCGCCGGTCCATGAACCTTCGACGACGCCCCAGCCGTAAGCGGCGGGGATATCCTCGTGGATGATCAGCGCCGCAGTGGCGCCCTGGCGGGCGGCTTCCTCGAACTTGTAGGTCCAGCGGCCGTAATAGGTCATCGCCTGGCCGGAAAACAGCGTGTCGTCCTTGGTGAGGAAACCCGGATCGTTGACGAGGATGACGACCGTCTTGCCCTTGACGTCGAGACCTTCGTAGTCGTTCCACTGATATTCCGGAGCAACGACGCCGTAGCCGACAAAAACCATGTCGCTCGCGTCAAAGGCGACTTCAGGCCGGACGCGCTTCGTCGCCCACACCGCATCCGTCTTGTAGGCGAGATTTCGCGTCTCGCCGCCGGCGTCGATTCGCAGGAAAGACGCGGCGGGATCGACCGTGGTCTCCACCATTTCCGCAGTCTGGAAATAGGATCCGCCGACCGGTTCAAACCCCATTCGCTTGAACTCGCCGGCGATATAGGCCCGCGTCTTTTCGCCGCCCGGCGTCGTCGGCGCTCTCCCCTCGAATTCGTCTGAGGCAAGGACGCTGATGTGGCGGGCAAGGCCTTCGGGCGTGATGTCGCCTTTAAGCGAAGCGGACGTTCCGCCGTCCGCGGCGGCGACGGCGCTCAGCACCGCTTCATCGACGCTTGGCGCGCCTGCCGGCCCGCCGCAGGACACGGCGAAGCCGAGGAGCGCAAGAGCGGCATAGCGCGTCCCGAAACGAGGCATGGCGATTCTCCTAATGCGCGAGCGGCTCTCTTGCCCGACCCGTCCCGGCCGATCAAGCGCAAGGCGACGCGCAATCCGTCGCGAAAATTCATCGCGAGCGGGTCGCTTCGGCCCGGAATTTGGATTATGAGCCGCCGCAACCCGGCCAAACCGGTCCTAAAAGTCCAATCTGTAAAAGGCGTCTCGGGAGGACCCTTTCGTATGAGCGCAAGCCTCAAAGCGGCCCCGGCCGCCCTTTCGTCATTTGAAGACGCCGCCCCTGACGCGCACCGCAACCTCACGGCCGCGGCCTATTACGAATTCGCCGTCAAGCGCGGCGAAGGGGAGATTGCGGCCGAGGGCCCGCTTGTCGTGAAGACGGGCGAGCATACCGGCCGTTCTGCCGCCGACAAATTCACTGTGCGGCGCCCCGAAATCGACGCCAAAATCTGGTGGGACAATTCGAAAGCGATCACGCCGGAGAATTTCGAGGCGCTCCGCCGCGACATGCTCGACTATGCGGCGGGCAAAAAGCTCTTTGCGCAGGACTTGAAAGGCGGGACCGACAAGGATCACGCGATCCGGGTCCGCGTCATCACCGAGCTTGCCTGGCACGCGCTTTTCATCCAGCACCTCCTTGTCCGCCCGCCGATGGCCGAGCGCGGTTTCGTCACCGGCGTCGCGCCCGATTTCACCATCGTCGATCTACCGGGATTTGAAGCCGACCCCGCCCGCCATGGCTGCCGGTCGAAAACCGTCATCGCCGTCGACTTTGTGAAGCGCATGGTGCTGATCGGCGGCACGTCCTACGCCGGCGAAATGAAGAAGTCGGTCTTTACGATCTTGAACTTCCTGCTTCCGGAGAAGGGCGTCATGCCGATGCACTGCTCCGTAAACGTCGGAAAGAACGCCGATTCGGCGATCTTCTTCGGCCTTTCCGGAACCGGCAAGACGACGCTTTCCGCGGACCCCAACCGCATCCTCGTCGGCGATGACGAGCATGGCTGGTCGGAAAACGGCCTCTTTAATTTCGAAGGCGGCTGCTACGCGAAGATGATCCGCCTGTCGCCCGAAGCCGAGCCCGAAATCTACGCGACGACAAAGCGCTTCGGCACGGTTCTCGAAAACGTCGTCATGGATCCGAAGACGCGCGCGCTCGACCTCGACGACGCGTCGCTCGCCGAGAATTCGCGCGGCGCCTATCCGATCCATTACATTCCGAACGCGTCCGACACGGGTCGCGCGCCGCACCCCAAGAACATCATCATGCTGACCGCGGACGCCTTCGGCGTCCTGCCGCCGATCGCGCGCCTCTCGCCCGAACAGGCGATGTATCATTTCCTTTCCGGCTTCACGGCGAAGGTCGCCGGCACCGAAAAGGGCCTCGGCAAGGAGCCGCAGCCGACCTTCTCGACCTGCTTTGGCGCGCCGTTCATGCCGCGCCATCCGTCCGAGTACGGAAAGCTTCTCGGAGAGCTTATCGAAAAGCACCAGGCCGCCTGCTGGCTCGTCAACACCGGCTGGACCGGCGGGGCTTACGGCGAAGGCTCGCGGATGCCGATCAAGGCGACGCGCGCGCTTCTTTCCGCCGCGCTCGACGGCTCCTTGAAGAACGCGCCGATGCGCAAGGACGAGACCTTCGGCTTCGATGTGCCGACGAAAGCGCCGGGCGTCGACGACCGCATCTTGCGCCCGCGCGACACCTGGCGCGAGCCGGCGGCCTATGACGCTCAGGCGAAAAAGCTCGCCGGCATGTTCGTCGAGAATTTCAGGAAGTTCGAGCCGTACGTCTCCGAGGCCGTCAGAAGAGCGTCCCCGAAACCGTAACGCGGCTTTTCCGCCTTAATCCGGCGACCGCTCCAGCGTTTCGCTCGCCGCGCCCTCGGGCGGTCGCTTGTCATCCGTCGGCGGAGGATCGCCGGGATCCGCCGGCCCGGCGGCGTCCGGATCAACGGCGCCGTCGAGAAGCTTCGGCGCCGGCGGCTCGACGACGGCGCCCGGATCGACGGTGAGCTTCTCGAGATCGCGCGAGGCCGCCGCGCGGACCCTCACCCAGACCTTGCCGTGATCGACGCAGCCCTCCCATGCGCCCGTCACCTGGTGCGTGCCTTCGCTCGTCGAGACCGTGACGTCGCAGGCGGTGTTGTTGTAGGAGCCGCAAGACGCGACCGAATAGAAATCCTTGTTCGAAAGCCAGACGGCGTCCTCTGTCTCCTGCCGGCAGATGCAGGTGCAGCTGTTCATCAGCTTGAACTTCTTCGGGCGCGCGTCTGCGGACCCCGCGCCGAGCAGAACGCCCGCCGCGACGGCGAAGGCCAGGCCGAGCGGCAATTGGCGATTAAAATTGCGCATGAGAAGGCTCCCCTGTCTTTCGGGCGAAACGCCGCGCGCCGATCGCACGGGGCCCGCGCGAAGGATTGGACATTAGGCTGCTTGCGGCGAAAGGAAAGCGGCTCGGGCCGCGCGATCACGTCGGCCGCAATGCGCGCCCATGACCGCCGCCGACGTCAGGGCGCGTCGGCCGCCGCCGCGCCGATGGCGTTCAGAACCCTGATGCTCTCCGGCTCGTGCGGATACTGCATCACGAGCGTCATGAAGGCGTCGTCGGTCAGCGCTTCATAAGAGTGCGGCTGATCGGCCTCCATGCGCAGATAGTCGCCGGCCTCGACGATCATCTCCTGGCCGCGCGGACCGACCTTCATCCGGCCCCGATGAACGAGGACGTGCTCCACGACGCCGCGCAAATGCGCCGGCGACTCTTGGACGACGCCCTTCAACAGCGTTCCCGTAAAGAGTTCGATGCGCGAGGCTTCAACGTCGAACATGGCGGCAAGCCTGCCGCGCAGCGCCTTGCCGCTCACAGGCTTCATGTCGCCGCTACGAATGACCTTAACGCCCGGCTGCGGCTCGCCGAAGAAACTCGACAAAGGAACTTTGAGCGCGATTGACAGGCTCCACAGCGTGTCGAGCGTCGGATTGGCCTCGCCCGCCTCGATATTCGAGAGGGTCGCCTTGGCGACGTTCGATTCGCGCGCGAGCTCTGATAGCGAGGTCCCGCGGGCGATTCTCAGGTCGCGAATGCGGTTGCCGACAGCATGACGCAGGCCTTCCATCGGTTCATTCTACCGAACTTTTCATCATCAAAAAGAACAAAATCAGTTGACAGGCAATCGCCGGGCCCCTATCTCACCGTTCGTTCGTCATAATGAACGAACGTTTGTCATTAGCGGAATGGGTGAACAATGGTCCATTTAAACAATCAGGTCCGGCTCCGGCGCAGCACCTCCGCCGAGTCGCAGCGGCTCGAAGTCCTGTTTGCCGACGCTTTTCGGCGGCAGCCCGGGCCCTATTCGCAGCGCCAGGTTGAAGCCGCCCTCGCCGCCGGGCTTGGGCGCGCCGGCGCGCTTCACGCCGCCGGACGCGGCGTCGTCGCCGAAAAGTCTGGATCGCTCGTCGGGGCCGCCGCATGGACGTGCGACGATCAGGCAATTCCCGGCGTCAGTCGGCGGCGCCCTTCCGCCGCGCATCCGCGCCTTGCAACGCTGCGCGCCGTTTTCGTGTCGCCCGATTGCGCGCGGCAGGGCGTCGGCAGACGCCTCATCGAAGCCGTCATGGCGGAGGCGAGCAAAGCGGGGGCCTGCGAATTCGGCCTTTATGCGACGGCGGGCGCGGTCGCCTTCTATGAAACGGCCGGGTTTCTCGCGCTCGACGCGTTCGATGTCGCCCTCGGCGACGGTCTCGTCCTTCCCGTAGTCGAGATGCGGCGCGCCGCATCGAACGGCCTCGCCGCGGAGTGATCCGGATGACAACAGCCGCATCCGCGCTGAAGGCGCCCGCCGCAGGCTCCTGGTCCTCGCGGCTCATGTTCGTCGCCGCGGCCGCCGGCTCGGCGGTCGGCCTCGGCAACATCTGGAAGTTTCCGTACATTGTCGGCGAGAACGGCGGCGGGGCCTTCGTTCTCGTCTATCTCGGCTGCCTTGCGCTTCTCGGCCTGCCGATCCTGATCGCCGAAATCATGATCGGCCGACGCGGCGGTGATCGTCCGTCTACGGCCTTTTTAGCCGCGGCGCGCGCCGCCGGGCTCAGCGGCCGCTGGCGCCTTGTCGGGGCGCTCGGCGCGACGACGAGCCTTCTCGTCCTCAGCTTCTACGCGGTCATCACCGGCTGGGTCCTGCTTTACGGGTTCGACTACGCCGCGCTCGCGATCGGACAGGGAAGCGAGGTTCTCGATTCTGAAGCGCATTTTTCCAGATTGACCGGCGACGCGCGCGCGCAGGTCTTCGCGCTGCTGATCGTCGCGAGCGCCGCCTTCGCGTTCAGCGCGCGCAACGCGGCCGGGGGCGTCGAGGCGATTATGCGCTGGATGGGTCCGGCCTTCGCAGTCCTGCTTTTCTTGCTGGCCGCCTATACTGCCCTAGCGCATCCGGCGCCGTTCGACGTCGTCCGCTATCTGCTGGCGCCGGACTTCGCCGCCTTGAAGCCGGCGGCGTTCGGCGAAGCGGTCGGCCATGCGTTCTTCACGCTCAGCATCGGACTTTGCGGCATGGTCGTATACGGCGCCTACCTTGACAGCAATGCGAGCGTGCCGACTCTCGCGCTCGCTGTCGCAACGATCGACACGATCGTTTCGATGCTTTGCGCCTTCATCGTGTTCGGCGTCGCCTTCGCGACGGGCGCCGATCCTGCGCAAGGGCCGGGGCTGATTTTCGTCATCTTGCCGCGCGCGTTTTCGGCGATGCCGTTCGGCCACGTCGTCGGCGCGGCCTTTTTCGCCGCCGCGTTCATGGCCGCCTTCACGTCCGTCATCGCCCTCGCGATCATCGTTTCGCGCGCCATCGAAGAGACCTTCGGCGCGACCACGCGCGTCGCGTCGGCGATCACCGCGCTGGCCACGCTGTCGGGCGGAACGGTCGTGATCGGCTCGGTCAGCGGCGCGGCGCCGATTCGGCTCTTCGGCGCGCCGCTCCTCGACGCCCTTGATGCGATCACGTCCTCGGTCCTGTTGCCGGTCTCGGGCATCTTGATCGCCGTTTTCGCGGCGCGCGCCCTCGCCGCGGAAATTCGCGGATTGCCCTTCGGGCGGGCGCTGCTGTTCTGTCTGCGATGGGTCGCGCCGCTGGCGCTTTGCGGCGTCGCTGCGAGCCGCCTCCTCTAGACGAGGGAGGTCCGGCTCGGGCCGCATCCCCGCGATGGCGGGCGCGCCCGCCGTCTCGACCCTTGCAGGGGTGCGGCCGCCGCGGGGCCGAAAACGGCCCCCCTCCCCCGCGCCGCCTCAGTCTCTTGCAGCGTCCCGGAACAAAAGGCTGGCCGCGCCGAGCGCAAGCGCCGCGCCGAGCGCCTCGGCGGCGATGAAGATCGGCGCGTCGGCCGGGCGGACGCCGGCGAAACTGTCCGTCAGCGTGCGCGCGATCGTGACCGCGGGATTGGCGAAGGACGTCAACGACGTGAACCAGTAGCCGGCGGCGATGAAGAGCCCGACGGCGAAGGCGACGGCGTCGGGGCGGGTTCTGACGACGCCGAGAATCGTCAGCACAATGCCGAACGTCGCGATCGCCTCGCCGATCGCTTCTCCCGCGCTGTCGCGCGCTTTAAGGCTCGTCTGCAGGAGATCCTGGTCGAACATCGCATGCGCGAGAACGACGCCGAGGACGCCGCCGACGACCTGCGCAGCGACATAAAGGACGGCGAGCGACAACGCGATCTCGCGCCGCGCGAGAAAGACGGCCGTTACGGCGGGATTAAAATGGGCGCCGGATACGGGTCCGAAAACCAGGATGAGCGCGACGAGCCCGGCCGCCGTCGCCAGCGTATTCGCAAGGAGCGCAATCGCCTCGTTTCCGTCGGCGAGCCGTTCGCCCATGATCCCCGAACCGACGACGATCGCGAGCAGGAGCGTCGTTCCAAGCGCCTCGGCGGCGGCTTTCCTGAATGTCTCCGCCTTCATGCGCGCGCGTCAAGAAAGGCGTCGATCTTCGCGCGGATGTCGGCGAAGACGCGATCGAACGCCGCCCGCCTGTCGGCGTCGCTACCATCGACGGCGGCGGGATCGGGAAAGGACCAGTGAAGCCTTTCGGGGCGGGCGCCGTTCGGCGCGTTGAAGATCGGGCAGGTTTCGCCGGCGGCGTTGTCGCAGACCGTCACGACGACGTCGATCGCCGGCGCGCCGGGCGCGGCGAATTCGTCCCAGCTTTTCGAGCGCGGCGCCCCGGGATTTATTCCGCTTGCGGATAAAGTATCGACGGCGAGCGGATTTGGTCGCCCGGTCGGCCGTGATCCCGCCGAATAGGCGCGCCAGGCCGGCGCGCCTTTCGCGTTCATATAGGCCTCCGCCATGATCGAGCGGGCGGAATTGCCGGTGCAAAGGAAGAGGACGGTCCTCGTCATGCGCAGCAACGGCCCGCCGCGGATTTTTCAAGCGCGTCGCGCGCGGGCGAAGCGCCGAAGGTCGGGCTGTCGGCGAAGGTGCGGTAAAGCTCCCATTTCGCGCCGTCAGGCGAGAGCGCCCAATATTTGTCGCTCTTCGCATAGCAGCAGGCGGCGTCGCGCTCCTCAAGCGCCCCGGCGCCGGCGCTCTTGAGGCGCGCCGCGAGGGCTTCCAGCTCTTCGCTCGTGTCGACCTGCAAGCCGACATGGTCAATGCCGGGCGCGGCGCCGCGGGTTGAAATGGCGATGTTGGCGCGCGGGTCTTCCAGCATCCATTTGGCATAGTCGGCCTTGCGTTTGTCGGGCTCTTTCGCAAAAAGCGCCGAATAGAAAGCGATCGACTGTTCGAGGTCACGCACTTTTAGGTGCACATGCAAACGGTTCACGGCTGTTCTCCTTGATGATGTAGGGGCCGCAGAGCCGCGGATCGCCCTGACAGCAATCCGCCATCAGGAAATCGACGAGCCTGCGGAGGCCGCCGTAATCAGCGGCGTAGAAAACGTGACGGCCTTCTTTTCGGGACGACACGAGACCGGCGTTCGAAAGTTCCTTCAAATGGAAGGACATCGTCGGCGCCGCGCCCCCGGTCGCGCCCGCAAGATCGCCGGCGGCGATCCCGTTAGGCCCAGCCTTGACCAGCTTCCGGAGCGCTTCGAGGCGAATTTCCTGCGACAGCGCGGCGAAAGCCGAAAGGGCTTCATTCGTTTCCATATTTTCATACTTATAGAAGTATCAATATTTGTCAAGAGGGCCCTTCCGCGGCTTTGATCCGCGGGTCTCCCTGCCTCGAAATTCGGCGTGGCGTTTCGACATTGGGCGCTTATAAGCTTGCGCCGGCGCGCGGCTCCATCCCGACGACTTACCCCTAACCCATTGAAAGCGTTACTCTGCAATGTCTCAACGGCCCACTTCCCCGATCCTCGAAGAAGCGCGACGCACCCATGGCGCAGGTTCGCCAACGCGGGCGATTCCAATCTACGAACGCGCTCTTGAGGAAGACACGGAAAACCCCGACATCCTGAGCGCTTACGGGCTGGCGCTCGTCGAGGCTGGGCGGCCGACTGACGCCGAAACGCCGTTGCGGCGCGCCATCGCGATCGATCCGACGCGGCCCGGCTACCGCGTCAATCTCGCGGAACTCTTTTTCAAAGTCGGCGAGACTGACCTCGCTATCGAGACGCTCCAGCAGACAATTTCTGCACACCCGACTTTCCCACGCGCCTTTGCAAGGCTCGGACGCGCCCAAATCGACAGCCGCAATTTCGCAGCGGCCGCCGAAACGCTCGATCGCGCGCTTCAGCTCGACCCGAATGATCGAACTTCAGGCCTATTGTTGGCGCGCGCCCTCGCAGCGCAGGAAAACTACGGAGCTGTTTATTACGTTCTCGATCATTTGGAAAAAGTCTTTCCGAACGACATTCAAGTCAAGAAGTTCCGGCTGGAGATCGCGCGGATGCGCCAGGATTTTCCGGCGCTTGCCGTGCTCGCAGAAGAGTTGGTCAAACTCTCGCCCGACGATCCGCAAGGCTGGCGCGGAATAGCGACAGCGCGTTACGAAGACGGGCGCTACGAGGACGCCCTTGCAGCGCTTGAGCGCGCGCTGACGCTTGAACCGAAGACCGCCGACGGGCTCAGCCAGTTGGCGGCGACCGCCATTCAAACCCTGGATTTCGCCAAGGCGGAAGCCGCGCTCGATGCGGCGGAAGCGCTCGATGCGGGCAACACGCGGCTGCTTTCGACGAGGGCGCTGCTGCGCACCTATCAGGGGCGCAAGGAAGAGGCGGAAGCCTATTGCCGACGCTGCATCGAGGCCGATCCTCACTTCATCAGCGTCTATCCGCAGCTCAGCGTTCTCCGGAACGGCTGGCTCTCGGACGAAGAGGAGGCGAACGCGCGCGCGATCTTGGATAATGCGGCGCTCACGCCGGGCTCGAGGGCGATTGCCGCCTATGTCATCGCGCACAATCGCGACGCAAGGGGCGATATTGATGGCGCCTTCGAGACCTATGCGCGCGCGAACGGTCTCGCAGAGGAGCGCAATCGCGCTGAAAATCTTCGCTACGACTTTGAGGGACACGCCGCCTGGACCGACGCCATCATCAGCGTCTTTCGCTCTCCGCCACCGATCGTCGAGGAGTCTCATCATGAAGGCGCGCAGCCGATTTTCATCATCGGCCTGCCGCGCTGCGGCTCGACGCTCGTTGAAAGCGTGATCTCGGCGCACTCCGAAGTCGACGCCGGCGGCGAAATGCCGATGATGCCGAACATGTTCAATCCCTGGCTCAAGGCGAATTACCGCCTTGGCGAAGCGGCGCTTCTTCCGGCGGAAAGAGGAGCCGCCGCCGAGCGTTACATGAGGGGCGTCCCGACGCGTTTCACGAAGCCGCGGTTTACGGACAAGAATCTCCTCAATCTCGAAGCGGCCGGCTTCATCGCGCAGGTCTTTCCAAGATCGGTCATCATCAATGTCCGCCGCAATCCGGTCGAAAACGGCCTCGCGATCTGGCG
>JACADX010000119.1 GCA_013389125.1 Parvularculaceae bacterium
GCTGCCCTGCGTCATTGCCCGGTTGTCGCCCGCTACCTATAGTCCATTTGCGCCCGCGAAAAGAAGGATCCGCCCGTGAAGTTTGCCGGCACCAGGGAATACGTCGCGACGGACGATCTGATAGTCGCGGTCAACGCGGCCGTGACGCTCGAGCGCCCGCTCCTCGTCAAGGGCGAACCGGGCACCGGCAAAACGGTTCTCGCGCAGGAGGTCGCGAAATCGCTCGGGGCGCCGCTCCTTGAGTGGCACGTCAAATCGACGACAAAGGCGCATCAGGGGCTTTACGAGTATGACGCCGTCGCGCGCCTTCGCGACGGCCAGCTCGGCGAGGAACGCGCGCGCGACGTCCGAAACTACATCAAGCGCGGCAAGCTCTGGGACGCGTTCACGGCGTCGGAACGGCCTGTGCTCCTCATTGACGAGATCGACAAGGCGGATATCGAGTTCCCGAACGATCTTCTCCAGGAACTCGATCGGATGGAGTTTTTCGTCTATGAGACGGGAGAGACGATCAAGGCCGCGCGCCGCCCGGTCGTCATCATCACGTCGAACAATGAAAAGGAGCTTCCCGACGCGTTCCTGCGCCGGTGCTTTTTCCATTACATCAAGTTCCCCGATCCGAAGACGATGGCGGAGATCGTCGAGGCGCACTTCCCCGGCATCAAGCAGCGTCTCGTCGGCGACGCGCTGAAGGTCTTCTACGAGATCCGCGAGGTCCCGGGCCTCAAGAAGAAGCCGTCGACCTCGGAGCTTCTCGATTGGCTGAAGCTCTTGATGTCGGAAGACGTTTCGGAGGACGTCCTGCGCGAACGCGATCCGAGGAAAGCGATCCCGCCGCTCCACGGCGCGCTCCTCAAGAACGAACAGGACGTGCATCTCTTTGAGCGGCTCGCTTTTCTCGCGAGGCGCGAGGGGACGTAGCGCTTTGATCGCCGCGACGCCCGTCAATTCCGGTTGAGCGCCAATGATGCGCCAAGCGACCCACAGGATCAAAGCCAACGGCCTCACCCATTTCGTCCGCGACAGCGGCGATGCGGCTGCGCCGGCGGCGGTCCTCCTTCACGGCTTTCCGGATTCGAGCGCGGTCTGGTCGAAGGTGACGCCGCTTCTCGTCCGGGAAGGATTCCGCATCATCGCGCCCGATATGCGCGGCTTCGGCGAGACCGACATTCCGAAAACGCTCGCTGAATACGACATCAGGACCGGCGCCGCCGTCGACGTCGTCGCCATCCTCGATCATCTCAAAATCGAACGCGCGCATCTCGTCGGGCATGATTTCGGCGCGCCGGTCGCCTGGACCCTCGCCGCTGGACGGCCGGACCGGTTTTTGACGCTCGCGGCGCTTTCGGTCGGCCATATGCGGGCCTATCTCAAGGCCGGCGCCGAACAGAAGCGGCGAAGCTTCTATATCCTCGTCCATCAACTGCGCGGGATCTGCGAATGGCTCTATCGCCGCAATGATTGGGCGCTCCTCCGGAAACACTGGGACGCCGCTCGCGATATTGACGAAACAATCGCGCTCCTTTCCCGTCCCGGGCGACTGACGGCCGGCCTCAATTGGTACAGGGCGAATATCGGCGTTCGCCGCATGATCTTTCCGCCCCCGGAAGGCGAGTATGGCGAGGAGATTGTCCGCATTCCGACAATTGGCGTCTGGTCCTCCGGCGAAAAATATCTCGTTGAGGGCCAGATGATCGCATCCGCCGCCTATGTCGACGCGCCTTGGACCTATGAGCGGATCGACGGCGCGAGCCACTGGCTGCAAGCGGACGCGCCCGCGGCGCTCGCAGCGTTGCTCGTTCGCCACTGGGGAAAACAAGGACATGGTTAACCGCGGCTAAAAGACTCGCGCGCCCTCCGGAGTTCAGCAAGAATAGGGACGGGCTGGGCTGTGGGGGAGCGGACCAGGTTTGTGTTGGGTCCGCGAGGTCAATCGTGAAATTCCGCAGCATCGCCGCCGTCATCGCAACGTGCGCCACGATCGCATTCGCCGCCGCGGCCTCCGCCCCCAACCCCGCTTCTTCTGAAATGGAACTGCAGGATCTGGAAGCGCTTGCGCGGTCGGCGGCGGCGTCGGAGGATTCAGTCGGCGCCTTTTCGACGCGGACGCAGTTTTCGCCCGTCTTTTCCGCCGCCGACGCAAAGCCCGCCGAAGAATCATTGTCGCACGAAGCAAGGGCGTCAGACCTATGGACCGGTCGGCGCTTTTTAGCGCACGGCCGTGCGATCGACGCCCGCGCGCGCGATACGAGAGTCGAGCGCGCATCATCCGGCTCGCCGCCCGCGAGCTGGAGCCGGCTTGGAGACAAGCTTGCGCATCGCGAGAGCGGACTTGAGTGCCCGGCGTCCTTCACGCTGCGCGGCAAGGACAAGGACCGCATTCTCGCGCTCCATACGGTCACCGCTTATGACAGCCGGAATCGCGACGTTTCGTGCAACTACGTGATCGACGGCGACGCCGCCGTCACCATCTACGCCTCCTACTATCCGGACATGACGCTTGAGGATCACGCGGCCGGCGCAGTCGCGGCGATCCGTCAAAACTTCGACGTTCGGGGCGAACTTCCCGTGACGCTGATCGAGGTCGACAGCCGCACCAAGACCGTCTCGACCGACCCCTTGCCGGCCGCGCTGTCGGGCGCCTTCGACATCGGCGAGATCAACGGCGTTCCCTATAAGACCGCGATCTGGCTCGCAAAAACCCATGGCTGGCACGTCAAGGCCCGCGCCACCTACGCCCAGTCCGATTTCGCGTCGGAGATTGTAGCGGCGGTGCTTTTCGGGGTTAATTACGTTAATATCGACATGAAGAACCGCAAGGAGCCGACGGGGGCGGGTCCTGAGGTCTGAGGGGAGCGGGGTATGGACGATCTGATCGGCGCGTTGCCGTTTCTCTTCCTGATCATCGTCTTTTTCATCATTCCGGCGATCACCCGCCAGCAGCGCGGCGCCGAGCTTGAACGCCGCTTCGCCCGCATCCAGCGCAAGCGGAAATCGCGGGTGATCGCGATCGTCCATCGTCAGGAACCGATGGGCCTCCTCGGCATTCCGGTGCTCC
>JACADX010000457.1 GCA_013389125.1 Parvularculaceae bacterium
GCGCGCCGATGCGCCCGGCGCCGACATCGCGCGGCGACGCGCCGGATAGCGGACCTTTTCCTTTGGCGCGCGATGTGCCAAAGGCGGCGTCCCTTGGCGAAGACCCCCAAACCCGATGACCGACGCCTACAAGAATCGCCGGACCTTCGCGATCATCTCGCACCCGGACGCCGGCAAGACGACGCTGACCGAGAAGCTTCTCTACTTCTCCGGCGCGATCCGTCTTGCGGGCGAAGTGAAGGCCCGCGGCGACCGAAGGCGCGCGCGCTCCGACTGGCTCGCGATCGAGCAGAAGCGCGGCATATCGGTGACGACGTCGGCGATGACGTTCGAGCATTCGGGCTGCATCTTCAACCTTCTCGATACGCCCGGTCACGAAGACTTTTCGGAAGATACGTACCGCACGCTCACCGCCGTCGACAGCGCGGTGATGGTGATCGACGCGGCGAAGGGCATCGAAAGCCAGACGAAGAAGCTCTTCGAAGTCTGCCGGCTTCGGGACATTCCGATCATGACCTTCATCAACAAGGTCGATCGCGAAGGCCGCGATCCCTTCGATCTCATGGACGAGATCGCCGACCAGCTCGCGCTTGACGTCTCTCCGCGCGTCTTTCCGGCGGGGCAAGGCGTCGGCTTCAAGGCCTGTTACGACATGGCGCATCATCGGCTCTTGCTCGAGGGCGACGGCGGCAGCGGCAAGTTCGGACGGGCGGTCGATCTTTCCGGCGTCGATGACCCCGAATTCGACGCGATCGTCGGCGCCAATGAGGCCGCCGCCGCACGCGAGGCGATGGGGCTCGCGGCCGAAGGCTACGCCGCCTTTGACCTCGAGCAATACCGCCACGGCGCGCTGACGCCGATCTATTTCGGATCGGCGCTAAAGGAATTTTCCGTCGCCGAGCTCTTGCGCGACATCGCCCGCTTTGCGCCTTGCCCGCGCGCGCAGAAGGCGGGCGACGTCGTCGTCGAACCGTCCGACAATTCCGTGTCCGGCTTCGTCTTCAAGGTGCAGGCGAACATGGACCCTAATCACCGCGACCGCGTCGCCTTCGTCCGCCTTTCCTCCGGCGAGTTCAAGCGCGGCATGAAGCTTAAGGTGTCGCGCACCGAAAAACTCATCGCCGTCAACAATCCGATTTTTTTCCTTGCGCAGGAGCGCAACCTCGCCGAGGAGGCCGTCGCCGGCGACATCATCGGCATCCCGAATCACGGCGCGCTCGGCGTCGGGGATACGCTTTCGGAAAAGGACGGCGTCCGGTTTTCCGGCCTTCCTGATTTCGCGCCCGAGATTATCCGCCGCGTCAGGCTCGACGATCCGATGAAGTCAAAGCAGATGAAGCGCGCCATGACGGCGCTCGCCGAGGAAGGCGCGGCGCAAGTCTTCACGCCGACGATCGGCGCCGACTTTTATGTCGGCGTCGTCGGCGCCTTGCAGCTCGACGTGATCGAGGAACGCCTCAAGGCCGAATACGGAGTCGCCGCGGCGATGGAGGCGTGCGGCTTTGACGCGGTGCGCTGGCTCTCGGGCGAAGAGCCGGCGTTGAGGAAGTTCATTTCGCTTAACGGTTCGGCGATTGCGCATGACCGCTACGGCTCGCCAGTCTACCTCGCGCGCTCGCAATGGGAGGCGGGTTACGCCGAACAGAAGAACCCGGACGTCAAATTCCTGAAGACGCGCGAGCGCGCCTAGAGCTTCGCGCGATATTTCGGAATCGGGGCGATCGCTCTCGTATTTGATCGTCGCGGCGTTTACGCGCTGAACCGCGCACACTTCAGCGCACGCCGCTCTAGCCGACGACGACGGCGATCCAGTCGATCAAATCCCTCGTGACCTCATCGCGATTGATCTCATTGAACATCTCATGGCGCCCGCCTTCGTAGAGCTTCGTCGTCACGCGTTCGAGGCCGGCGTTCCGGTATCGGCCCGCGAGCTTTTCGATGAGCGCGCCGCCGCCGCACAAGGGATCATCAGCGCCTGAGAAAATGCGGATTGGAATATCGCGCCGGACGCTTCGCAGCCCGTTCGGCTCGGCGTAGCGCGCGGCGGGCGCCATGATCGCGAACGCAGTTTCCGGCGGCGCTTCGAAACCGCAGAGGGGATCGTTCACATAGGCGTCGACCTCCGCAGGATCGCGCGACAGCCAGTCGAACGCCGTCCGCGCCGGCTCGAACGGCTTGTTGAAGGCGGCGAACGACATGTCGGCCCCGGACATTGCGAGTTCGACGAGCGATGGAAGATCGCTCGATCCTGACAGCGCGCAAGCGTCAATCGCGCCGCTCCGGTCGAGAAGATAGGTCTGCGCGGCGAAGGAGCCCATGCTGTGCCCGAGGAGGATCACCGGCGCCTCCGGGTTCTCGCGTCGAATGATTGACGTCAGAGCCGCCATGTCTTCGACGAGCCCTTCCCAGCCGCCGGCGCCGAAATCCCCGGGGCGGGCGCCCGGCGCGATCGAGGCGCCATGGCCGCGATGATCATTCGCGTACGCAGCAATGCCGGCGGCGTTCAGCGCCGCGGCGAGCCGCCGGTAGCGCCCCGCGTGCTCGGCGAGGCCGTGCGCGATCTGCACAACGGCGCGCGGGCGCGAAGCCGCAGGCCATGAAAATGCGGCGATCGCGGCCCCGTCGCTTGGCGCCTCGAAGATGAAAGTCCGTTCCATGCCGTCGCGCCTTTCCTCCGCGGCGCCGGTGCGCCGGTTTGCACAATCTTATCAATTTGTTGGTCTTTTTCGACCCTTGGCGCCATAAGATCGGCGGGTGGGAAGGATGGCGTGCGGACGTGGCGGCTGACGCGCAGTTGAACGAGATCCTCGACGATATCGAGACGTCGGCCGACGGCCCCGAGGTCGGCGCGATTTTCGACTATGACGGAACGCTGATCGCCGGGTTTTCCGCCTTCGCCTTCGCGCAGGACCAGATCCTGAGCGGCGCGATGTCGCCAAAGGACTTCGTCGAGCAATTCGCCGCCGCCGGAAAATTCGCCGCCGGAAGGACCGGATTTTCGGCCTTTGTCGGCGCGACGGCGGGCTCCTTGCGCGGCCGCGCGGAAAGCTGGTTCGAGGAGATCGGCGAGAAGGTCTACAAGAACTCGATCGCCGGCTCCGTCTATCCGGAAGCGCGGGCGATCGTCGACGCGCACCAGAGAAAGGGACACACCGTCGCGATCGTGTCGTCGGCGACGAAGTACCAGATCAAGCCTGTCGCCGACGACCTCGGCATCGAGCATGTTCTTTGTACGGAGCTTGAAGTCAGGAACGGCGTTTTCACCGGCGCGGTCGTACGACCGACGTGCTTCGGCGAAGGGAAGCGCCTTGCGGCGGAAAAGCTCGCCGCGCGCACCGGACTGAACATCTCCGACTCGTTCTTTTACACGGACAGCGACGACGATCTGCCGCTTCTTGAAGTCGTCGGCCGTCCTCGGGTCCTCAATCCGAACAGAAAGCTCGCCGCGATCGCGCGTCAACGGAGCTGGCGCGCCTACCGGTTCACCAGCCGCGGGCGCCCCGACCTTTTGACGATCGCGCGGACGGCGGCTTCCTACGCCGCGATGCCGGCGGCGTTCGCGGCGGCCGCGCCCGTCTGGGCGCTTTCAGGCGACAAGCGCGACATGCTCAACGCGGCGATCGGCATGTGGGCGGATTATGCGGCCGCCATTACCGGGCTTCGCCTGCATGTCGAGGGCGAGCAGCATCTGTGGTCGCACCGGCCCGCCGTCTTCATTTTCAATCACCAAAGCTCGGCCGACGCGCTCATCGCGGCGAAGCTCGTGCGCCGCGACTTCACCGGCGTCGGTAAAAAGGAGATCGCGCGGTTTCCGGTCGTCGGGCCGTTGATGAAATTCGGCGACGTCGTTTTCATCGACCGCTCCAATCGCAAGGCGGCGATCGAGTCGATGAAAAAGGTCGTGAAGACGATAAAGGAACAGGGCCTGTCGGTCGTCATTGCGCCCGAGGGAACGCGAAGCGTCTCGACGAAACTCGGCGCTTTCAAGAAGGGCCCCTTCCACATTGCGATCGACGCCGGGGCGCCGATCGTCCCGATCGTCATCCACAATGCGGTTGACGCGCTGCCGCGCGGACAAAACCTTGTCCGGCCTGCGGACGTGCGCGTCACCGTACTGCCGCCGATCCCGACCCGCGGGTGGACCAAGGACCGTCTCGACGAGCGCATCGAGGAGATCCGCGCCATGTATCTGCGCGAGCTTGACCAGGGCGGATATGAGGACGATCTCTCGCTCGACCATTGGGACCTGCCCGAGGACGGCGGGGAAGACGATGACGATTAGGCGGCGGCGATGAAGCTCAAGGCGGCTGTTCTCGGCGCCGGGTCCTGGGGCTCGACCGTCGCTTCGATCGTCGCGAACAACGTTCCGACGACGATCTGGGCGCGCCAGACCGCGGTCGCCGACGAGATCGACCGTCAGCACACGAATGAGCGCTATCTCCCCGGCGCGCGCCTTTCGCCGCGCCTCAAGGCGACGGACGATCTCGCCGCCGCGGCGGCGGGCGCAGACATCGTCATCATGGGCGTTCCTTCGAAGGCGATGCGCGAGACCTTGACCGCGCTTGGCGGCGTCATACGCCCCTGGGTGCCGATCATCAGCCTCGCCAAGGGACTTGAGCCCGGGACCGGCTACCGGATGACGGAAATCATCAAGGAAGTGCTGCCGGGTCACCCGCCCGGCGTCCTCACCGGGCCCAACCTCGCCAAGGAGATCGTCGACGGCTTTGCTGCGGCGAGCGTTCTCGCGATGGAGGACATTGTCATCGTCGAAAGGCTGAAGTCCGTCTTTGCAAGCGGCATTTTCCGCGTCTACACGAACACCGACGTCATCGGCTGCGAGCTTGGCGGAGCGTTCAAGAACGTCATCGCGATCGCGGCCGGCATGGGCGACGGCGCCGGCGCCGGCGTCAATACGCGCTCGACCGTCATCACGCGCGGGCTCGCCGAGATGATGCGGCTTGGCACGGCGATGGGCGGACGGGCGCGAACCTTTTCGGGCCTTGCCGGCATGGGCGATCTCATGGCGACCTGCACCAGCGTTCTGTCGCGCAATCATCATGTCGGCGTTGAACTCGGCAAGGGCCGCAAGATCGAGGCCGTCATCGCCGAAATGAATCAGGTGGCCGAGGGCGTCAAGACGAGCAAGGTCGTGATGGAGCTCGCCGCCAAGCATAATGTCGAAATGCCGATCTGCCGCGAGGTTTACCGGGTCTGCCATGAAGGCTCGACGGCGCGCCAGGCGTTTCGCGGCCTTTTGAGAACCGCGTCGAAATCTGAAGCCGACCCCGGCTGACGGGAAGGGAAGCGAGTGACGAGCGCTCTCGAGACGACCGTCGTGAAAAATAGTCCGTGGCCGGACCGCCACGGAGCGCCGCTCCTCTTTGTCATCGTCGGCGAAGATGACGCCGAGCGCCGGCTCCTGCGCGAATGGATCGCCGCGACGAAGCCTGCGGGCGCGGGCGACGCCGCGATCGCCGAAGCGATCCTCGACGATGAGGATGCGATCGCGCAAAAGGGTCTCGACGGCGTCGAAGCGAGAGAAGACGATCTTGTCGTCGCGCCGGTCGGCGTGCGCTGGATCCCGGAAGCGCCGCGCGGCGCGAGAGCGAAGCTCAAGGAGATTCTCGCAATCGCTGTCGGCGCCCCGAAAGACCCGGCGCGCAAGGAAAAGCTCTTCCGCGAGAAGCCCGAACGCTGGGCGAAAATCGCCGGCGAGCCCGCGAGCCTTGCCGCGCTCAAGAAGCGCTTCCGCCGCCACAGCGAGGATCAGGGCGGCGCCGCCTTCGCGCGCTTCATCGCGGCGCAGGCGGCCTTGACCGTCGACCGCGAATATCGCCGCCTCCTCGGCGTCGACATCAAGCTGCCGCGTTTCGCCGTGCCGACAATCATGGCGGACCGCGATTTTCGCCGCGATCTCGAAGCCGTCGCGCAATTGACGGGGCGGCCTTTCGCGGATGTGGAGGCGGACGCCCGGAAATGCCTCAAGGAGATCGCGCCGGCGCCGACGCCGTTTTTCGTCGCCGTCATGGGCTGGATCACGCGCTCGGCCTGCTCGATGGGCTATTCGCCGAAGATCGTCGTCAACGAGGCGCGCGCGAAAGAAATAAGCGATCTCGTAAGAAGATCGCCGACCGCCTTCCTCTTCACGCACAAATCGCATGTCGACGGCATGGCGATGATCAATTTCGCGCATGAGCGCCGTCTGCCGCTCTTGCATCCGATCGGCGGCGACAATATGGCGTTCGCCGGCGTCGGCGCAATCGCGAAGAAGAGCGGCACGATTTTCATCCGGCGCTCTTTCCAGGACGATCCGGTCTACAAGACGGCGCTCCGGCACTATCTCGCCTACGCGCTCGAAAAGCGCTTTCCCGTCGCGTGGTCGCTTGAAGGCACGCGGTCAAGGATCGGCAAGCTGATGCCGCCGCGCTACGGCATCCTTAAATACGTGCTCGAAGCGGCGCGCCGGAACGGCCTTGACGACCTGAAGATCGTGCCGGTCTCGATCTATTACGATCTTATCCCTGAAATCGATTCCTACGCCACGGAACAGGCGGGCGCCGACAAGCGGAAGGAAAGCCTCGCCTGGTTCATTGGCTTTGTCGCCGGCATGCGAAAGCCCCTCGGCCGCATCTTCATGGATTTCGGCGCGCCGATAACCGCGGGCGCCGGCCCCGCGGACGGCGAGGCGTTCGCGGCCGACCTACATCGCATCGCCTTCGACGCCGCCGTCAACGTCAATGCGGTGACGCCGCTGACGGCGTCGGGCGTCATTTCCTTCATCATCATCAGCGCCGCCCCGCAGGCGCTGACCCGCTCCGAAATCGTCGCCGATCTCATAGCGCTCAAAGAGTGGGCGAAGGCCCGCGCTATTCCGATGACGGAGGATTTCGACGACGCGGAGCGCGCGAATCTGCGGCTCGTCGCGCAGTCGCTGACCGATGTCGGCGTCCTCAAGCGCCATGACGAAGGCCTCGAGCCGATCTATTCGATCGCTTCCGGCCAGCAGTTCTCGGCGAGCTATTATCGAAATACGGTCGTCCACTTCTTCGTCAACAACGCGATCATCGAGCTTGCGCTGGCGTACGCGATGACCGCCGAGCCTGGACGCGCGGCGGAGGCGTTCTGGAACGAGGTCCTGGATCTCCGCGATCTTTTCAAGTTCGAGTTCTTCTATCCGGCGAGAGCGCAGTTCGAGGCCGAGATAAGAGCGGAGCTTGGGCGCCAGAACCCGAACTTCGAAGCGATGCTGAAAGCCGGCGGGGACTCCGTCGAGCGGCTGCTTGAAGGCTTGTCGCCGCTGTTCGCCCACGGCGCCTTGAAGCCCTATGTAGAAGCCTATAGCGTCGTCGCCGACGCCATTTTGCGCCTCAAGCCCGGCGAAGCCGCGTCCGAGAAGGAAATCGTCGCCTCCTGCTTGAAGCTGGGGAGGGAGGCCGTCCTTCGCCGCCGAATTTCCGGCGAGGAGTCGATTGCGAAATTCCTGTTCGCCAACGGTTACAAGGCCGCGGCGGCGCGCGGCGTCGTCGACGCCGATGCGCGCGAACTTTCCGGACGGCGCGTCGCTTTCGCGCGCGACATGAAGGACGTGCAGCGGCGCCTGCGGCTAATTGA
>JACADX010000464.1 GCA_013389125.1 Parvularculaceae bacterium
AGGTCCGCGTCAATGGCGGGCGGGCGAAAGCGAGTCGACGCGTTGAAGCGGGAGAGACGATCCGCGTGCCGCCGATCAGCGAAGAGAACGCCGCGCGGATAGCGACAAATCAGCCGCGCCGGGAAGACGTCGACTCGCTGCGCGAAATGACGATCTATGAAGATGACTGGGTCCTGGCCCTCAACAAGCCGTTCGGACTTGCGGTGCAGGGCGGAACGAAGACGAAGCGGCATGTCGACGGCATGCTCGCGAGCCTTGCTGTAGACGGCGACAAGCCGCGACTTGTCCACCGCCTCGATCGGGATACGGGCGGCCTGCTCATCCTCGCCAAATCGCGTCAGGCGGCCGCCAGACTTGGCGAGGCGTTTCAGGGCCGCGACGTCGTGAAAACCTACTGGGCGCTGTGCGCGGGCGTTCCCGAAATCCGTCAGGGCACGATCAATCTGCCGGTCGCCAAAAAGACGGCGCGCGTCGGCGGCCGCGACCAGGAGAGAATGGAGTCCGCGACGGACGCAGACGCCAAGAAGGCGATCACGGATTACATGGTCCTCGACACAGCCGGCCCTGTCTCCTTTCTCGCGCTGAAGCCTGTGACGGGCCGCACGCACCAACTCCGCGTTCACTGCGCGGCGATGGGAAACCCGATCATCGGCGACCGGAAATATGGCGGCGCCGGCGCCGTCATCGAAGGCCCGCCGGAAGGTTTGCAGCTCTTCTGCCGCTCAATGACGTTTCCGCATCCTGAGACCGGAAAACGTATGACGCTGACGGCGCCGCTTTCCGGCCGGATGAAGGAGACATGGTCGCTGTTCGGCTTCGATCCGGAGGCGACGTGCGTCTGGCCCGACTTGCGTCGAAAGAAGAAGCGATGACGCGGCTTGCCGTCGATCCGGCGCGCCGGCCGAAGCGCTTTTACAAGACTGCGAATGTCGTGAACGGCGCCCTCTATCTCGACGGCAGGCCGGCGAAAACCCGGGCGGGAAGGCCGCTCGCCTTCGCTTCCGAGGCCGTCATGGCCGAGATCGAGCGGGAATGGACCGCGCAACAGACATCTATCGGCTTTGCGGCGATGCCGATCACGCGCTTTGTTTCGACGGCCATCGATCTTGGCGACAGCGAAGCGGGGAAATGGCGGCGGGAGCTGCTTTCATTTATAAAGTCGGATCTCGTGTGCTATCGGGCGGAGGCGCCGCCGGCGCTTGTCGGAAGGCAGAATGCCGCGTGGAATCCGTTGCTGGACTGGGCATCGATCCGGTGCGGCATCTCCTTGATTTCAAGAGTAGGCGTTTCACACATTGAACAGCCCGCCGACGCGATCCTTGCGGGCGAGCGTCGCTTTGCGGCGGCGTCGGCGGCTGAGCTTATCGGGATGAAAGCGGCGGCTGAGATCGCCGGTTCGGCCGTTATCGCGATCGCGCTGGCGCAGGGCGCATTTCCCGCGGCGGCGCTTTTTGACGCGTCGCGCGTTGATGAAGCCTTTCAGGCGGAGCGTTGGGGGGTCGATTCTGAGGCGGCCGAACGCACGGCTCGGCTGCGACGGGATTTCCTCGATGCGGGCCGTTTTCTTGATTGTTTGCGCAAGACGCCGCAAGCAGCCTAACGCAGGTCCTTCAAGGTTGGGCGCAATCTGTCAAAGTCCTGCGGCGGGAGAAATCCGGGCGCATCGCTCGGCGTCGGCGCGCCTGTGGAGTGCGGGAGGCCTGAAGACGTGACCGACCGATGAGGCGAAGTGGATTCGCCGGACAAGCCGGACGTCTTGCCTGCGGTCTGGAAATCGCCGCGCTCTAAGGCGCCGCTCGGAAGGAACGGGCTTTCGCCGAGGACGGCCTCCAATCGTGATTTTTTCAGCCGACGCTTCTTACCCGGCTTCACAGATTTCACGCGCTGGTTTGCGGCTTCCGGCGGCGGCGCCGCTTCCGCCGTCGCAACGGTCGCGTCAGAAGCGTCGGACTCCGCGGGGACCGCAGGCGCCAAGACGACGACCAGTTCTTCCTTCCGTGTCGCGCGTCCAAGGTTGAACCCGGCTAGATAGGCGCAAAGCCATGGCGCATATCGCGCCGCCGCCTCAAACATGCGATCGTCGAGCGCCTTCACCTGCTGATCAACATTGAGCCCTAGGAAGGCGTCCATGATCATTGCGATCGTGAAGAGGACGATCAGCGTGTGCGCATAGGCGAAGTTGACCCCGCGCGCGACCAGCCGACCGGCGAAGGTCAAAGCGCCGCCGCGATGAGGTTGATGGTAGCGCCAGCGGCCGATCAGGAAACCGACGAGCGGCATGATCACCAGAAACGCAAGCATCGTGATCGGGAGCCGAACGCCGCCAAGGTCCGTTAGGCGATAATAGGGATCCGAACGGACGATCGCGGCCCACAGCGCCGTCAGACCGGCGAATATCAGCGCACTCGTCACATAGCCGGGCGCGCCGTGCCTTCCCGAAACCGATTCGCGCGATTGATCCGCCATGACGCTGAACGCCAGTCCTTCCGGCGCTGAAACTATCCGAGGCGGACAACAAAACAAAACAGCGCCCCTCCGTTGTCGGAGGGGCGCCGAATTCAACCCTTTAGGGCAATGCGTTAGCGCGCGACCTTAAGATTCGCGGCCGAGGTCTTGCCGCGGTCCGAGGCGAGATCGAAGCTCACCTTCTGGCCTTCATTGAGGCCGGTGAGGCCGGCTTTTTGAACCGCGGTGATGTGGACGAACACGTCCTTGCCGCCGTCGTCCGGCTGGATGAAGCCGAAGCCTTTGGTCGCATTGAACCACTTAACAGTGCCTGTCGCCATTCTGATCTCCTGATCCTTGATGGTCCGGCCAAATCCGCGACAGCGGGCGGTCCGGACCGGCGGTCGTAAAGCGCTGCATCCTTTCGGGCGAAGCGCCGGTTAAGCGGACCGTCTAGTTCGGGAGGCAATTCAGAAAGCGAGGCTAGGCCGGGACGCATTGCGGGTGGAAGGCAGGGTCCTGGTTAGGCTAGGCGTTGTCGAATTCGGCCCAAATTATCTGGTCACGGCTGCCTACATAGGGTCACATGGCGGCTTTCGCAAGCAGAGGATCGGACGGACAGGGCGAGGACCCGGCCGAGCTTCTCGTCCGGATCGAATTGACATGCGCCTCTTGGTCTTTGGAGCCGGCCGCGTAGGCCTCAGCATGGCGGGTTACGCTCGCCATCTCGGCGTTAACGCTGAGATCCTCCGCCGCTCCGACGCGGAAGGCGATCCCGCAATCGTCCGCGAGCGGATCGCGCAAGCCGATGTGGTCGCCGCGGCGATCCCCGATGACCGCATCGCGGCGTGGCGTTCGCAGTGGAAAGACGCGATCGGTCGCCGCCTCGCCATCCATTTCTCGGGCGCCCGCAACTTCGAGGGCATGGCCTCCTATCATCCGCTCTATTCCTTTCCAAAGGAACCGCTCGCCGCGGACGTCATGGCGAGCATTGCGATCATTCGCGACCGGGGCGCGCCGCCCTTCGCGTCGATCTTTTCCGGCGCGCCAAATCCCGACTACGAGATCGAGCCCGAAGGCCGCGCGCTCTATCACGCGATCGCAGTGCTCTCTGGGAACTTCGCGGCGCATCTCTGGAACGAGAGCGCAACCGTGCTCGCCGCCCGGTTCGGGATCGAGCCGGCGACCGCGCTCGGCGCCTATTTCTCCGGGCTCGCGGACCGGTTTCGCGAGCGGCCGTTCGATTCGCTGACGGGTCCCGTCATTCGCAAGGACGCAGCGACGATTGCGGCAAACCTCGCCGCGCTCGACGCTGAGCCGAGGCTCAAGGCGCTCTACGAAGCGTTTCTTGAAAGCGCCTGGCCTGACCGGCGGCGCTAGGGTCCGAAAGGCCCGAAAATCGGGCCTTGGAGCCGCCTTGCCACCGGCGGGGCCATCCTCTATAGAGCCGCGCTCAATCTTCAACGAGCCGCGCAGCGCCGGGGCCCATCGCCCAACGGAGCCGCGGCCTCTTTGCATAAGGGTCCCGCCATGGCCGAGACAGACGTTTTCTATTGCGAGGTTCGCGAGCGGACCGGCACCGGCGGCGCCCGATCGGCGCGGCGAGACGGCTGGGTCCCCGGCGTCCTCTACGGCGGCGACAAGGGGCCGGTGGCGATCCGGCTGAAGCGCAAGGAAGTCCTGCTCGCCTATTCGGCGGGCCGGATGCGGTCGCACCTTGCAAAGATCGACGTCCCCGGCCAGGACTACCTCCAGCCGGTCCTCGCCCGCCAGGTGCAGGTCGATCCGGTCACGGACCTTCCGATCCATGTCGACATGATGCGAGTCGACGAGAACACGCGGATTGACGTCGCGATCACCGTGCGCTTCCTCAACGAAGACAAGTCGCCCGGGATCAAGCGCGGCGGCGTTCTCAACATCGTTCGTCACGAGGTCGAAGTCTACGCGCCGGCGACGGCGATCCCGGAATGCCTTGAAGCGAATGTCGAAGGCCTTGATATCGGCGACGCCATCAAGATCTCGGCGATCAAGCTTCCCGCCGGCGTAACGCCGGTCATCAAGGATCGCGACTTCACGATCGCAACGATCGCGGCGCCGTCGGCGCTGAAGGCTGAAGAGGAAGAGGCCGCCGCGGCCGCCGCGCCGACCGAGGTCCCGGCGACGGCCCAGAAGGCGCCTGAAGCCGGCGAAGCCGCGAAACCCGGCGACGCCAAAGGCGGAGATAAAGGCGGCGAGAGGGGCGGCGAGAAGGGCGGCGATAAAGGCGGCAAGAAAGCCTAACTCCGGACACGGACGACTTCTCGCCCGGCGGAAGATGACTGGACGATGCTTCTCCTTGTGGGGCTCGGCAATCCGGGCGAGAAATATGAGCGCCACCGGCACAATGTCGGGTACATGGCGGTCGACGCGATCGCCGACGCCCATCGCTTCGGTCCGGCGCGCCGCAAATTCCAGGGCGAACTCCGCGAGGGCGACATCGGCGGCGACAAAGCGATCGCGCTGAAGCCGCTCACCTACATGAACGATTCGGGCCTCTCGGTGGGCGCCGCGATGCGGTTCTACAAGCTCGCGCCCGCTGACGTCGTCGTCTTTCACGACGAACTTGACCTCGCCGCGGGAAAGATCAAGGCGAAGCAGGGCGGGGGAAACGCCGGTCATAACGGCCTTCGCTCGATCGATGATCATATCGGCCCCGACTTCCGCCGCGTGAGGATCGGGATCGGCCATCCGGGCGACAAGACGCGCGTCACCGGCCACGTGCTCGGCGACTTCGCCAAGGCCGATCGCGACTGGCTCGATCCGCTGCTTGCGGCGATTGCGAAGTCAGCGCCATTCCTCGTCGAGGGCGACGCCCGGTTTGCGACCGCCGTCGCGCAGGCGCTCGCGCCGCCGAAACCCGCGAAGGCGAGGCCCGTCGACGATCCCGCATCCGGAGACTCTCCATGAGCGAGGCCGACATCACCGAACAGATGACGGCGATGATGGACCTGACGCTGAGCGGCATTTCGGTGTTCTTCACCATCGTTTCCGCTTACACGGTCGCGCTTTTATATTTCCTCGGCCGGGCGCCGACCGGCCTCAAGGTCACGGCGTTCGGCTTCTTCTCGTTGACGATCCTGTTTCTCGCGATCTTCGCGTACAATTCGTTCAATCACGCCGCGGCGCTCCGCGAGGCGCTTGTCGAACTCGGGGCGACGGCTGACCTTTCCGCCGTCGGCGAGAAGGCGATCGGCGCCGGCGCTTACGGCCGCGGCGAACTCGACAAAATGATCCGGGGCATGATGTGGCTCGGCATGGCGCTTGTTTATCTCGCGCTGTTCTACTTCACGTTCTTTCATCGCTGGCCGGGCCGCGCCGGAAGGGGCGCAGCGGCGTAGGAGCTTAAAATGGGACTTAGCTGCGGCATCGTCGGCCTGCCGAATGTCGGAAAATCGACGCTCTTTAACGCCCTGACGCGAACCGCGGCGGCGCAGGCGGCGAACTATCCGTTCTGCACGATTGAGCCCAATGTCGGCGACGTCGCGGTGCCGGAGCCGCGCCTTCAAAAGCTCGCTGCGGTCGCAAAGTCGGCGCAGATCGTTCCGGCGCGGATGCAGTTCGTCGACATCGCGGGCCTTGTCAAAGGCGCATCGCAAGGCGAGGGGCTCGGCAACCAGTTTCTCGCCAACATCCGCGAAACCGACGCTGTCATCTACGTCCTTCGGTGCTTTGAAGACGATGACGTCACGCATGTCTCCGGCCGCATCGATCCGCTCGCCGATTTCGAGATCGTCGAAACGGAGCTGATGCTCGCCGATCTCGACAGTCTCGAGAAGCGGCGGGGCGCGCTCGAAAAGCGGGCGAAGGGCGGCGACAAGGACGCGAAAGCGGCGCTCTCCCTCGTCGACCGCGCGCTCGTCTTGCTGCGGAGCGGGGAGCCCGCGCGCCGCGTCGACGTCGCGCCGGAGGAAACGAAGGCGTGGAAGAGCCTGCAGCTCCTCACCCAGAAGCCGGTCCTTTTCGTCGCCAATGTCGACGAGGCGTCGGCGGCGTCCGGCAACGCCTATTCGCGAAAGGTCGAGGAGGCCGCAAAGAAGGAGGGCGCCGCCTTCGTCGCGATCTCGGCGCGCATCGAATCGGAGATCGCGCCGCTCGACGACGCGGAACAACGGGAGTTCCTCGAGGCGATCGGGCTTGCAGAGCCCGGGCTTAATCGGCTGATCCGCGCGGCTTTCAGCCTCCTCGGCTTGCAGACCTATTTCACCGCGGGCCCGAAGGAAGCGCGGGCCTGGACGATCCCCGTCGGGGCGACGGCGCCGCAGGCGGCGGGCGTCATCCACACGGATTTCGAGCGCGGCTTCATCCGCGCCGAGACGATCGCCTTCGACGACTACATCGCGCTCGGCGGCGAAGTCGGCGCGAAGGAGGCGGGCAGGATGCGCCTTGAAGGCAAGGATTATGTCGTCCGCGACGGCGACGTGATGCTTTTCCGCTTCAACGCCTGAGCGCCCGAAAAGTCGATCCGTTTGCGAAAATCGGCGGCGGCCTATTCCGCCGGCGCCTCGTTGCGACGGGTGAGGCGGGTCAAAAGCGCGCTCTCGAACCAGTCTTCCTGAGCCGCCGCTTCGAACTTTTCCTTCGAGCGGGCGATGTCGTTCATGAGGCCGGTGACGGAGAGCTTGGCCCTTCCCGTCGACAGCCGCGCGTTCTCGATCGTGTTGATCATCGTCTCGGCGCGCGCGTGAGCGTCCGCAAGGTCGGTCAGCGCCTGCTGCGAGTGGGCCGAGATGAGCTGGCCGGCCGCCGCCGCCGCCTCGTTCATGGCGGCGAATTTCCGCCGCGCCATCGCGAAGGTGACCGCCACCCCGACGACGCCGCCAAGCAGAAAGGCCGCCGCCGCCACGATTCCGAGGATCAATGTCATAAGCGCCCGAGCCCTCGCGCCCGCCCCAACAAATCGCCCCGGCGGGGAGAAAACAGGCAGTCGCGCGCGGATGCAAGCGGAAATCATCGACTGTCGCGGTCCGGCGGGATTGAAGG
>JACADX010000422.1 GCA_013389125.1 Parvularculaceae bacterium
CGCCGCCCCCCCCCCCCCCCCCCCCCGCGCGGCTCTGACGACAGTCCGTCCGCAAGATTCACCCAGGCGAGGTCATAATCGCCTTTGTCCACGCGGCCGCCGGGAAATACCAGCGCGCCGCCGGCGAAGGACGAGCTTTCATGCCGACAGATCATCAGAACTTCAAACGCCGGCGCGTCCCGTAGCAACAGGACGGTGGCGGCAGGAACCGGCGTCTCGCTCACTCTCGCGCTTTCTCTTAAAGGCCAGGCTTCGGCGGCGCCGGCGGACGGCCATAGTTCGCCCGCGTTAAAAGAATGGCAAGCTGGCCGCCGGCAAGCGTTGCCGGAATTGACGCGATGATCATCCAGAGCGGATGCGGAAACGCCGCGAAATTCGTCGCCGCGAAAAGCAGGATTGTCGCCGCGACGACCCATCCGGCGGGCGCCCAGCGACGGGCGATCGCCAAAGCGGCGACGGCGCCGCCGAAGGCGCCGCTGAACCATGCGAAAAGAACCGACAGCTTGGCCCCGAGCGGCAACGCTGCGACCGCGCCCGCGTCTTTGGCGTCGAACGCAGCAGGCGGCGGGAAGGCCTGATGAGAGACCGCCTCGACCGCCAGAACAATGAAGGCGCCGATGATGACTCCGACGAGCACGCCGATAATCGATCGGACCATGGTGACCTCCGCTTTCTCAATTTGCGCGCGCCGGCGCCTCCTCCGGCTTGAGCCCGCTCGCGAGCATCATGCCGGCGGCGAGGATGACGACCGCGGCGACCATCCAGCGAAGGAGGTCGAGCGGCATCTCTTTGACGATCAAAGCGGCAACCAGCACCGCCGGAACGCCGCCAATCG
The DNA here is from genome assembly GCA_013389125.1 of Parvularculaceae bacterium. Taxonomy (GTDB): domain Bacteria; phylum Pseudomonadota; class Alphaproteobacteria; order Caulobacterales; family Parvularculaceae; genus Amphiplicatus. The sequence goes on from JACADX010000422.1 coordinate 836, forward strand.
CAAAGCCGAGCGCAAGCTTCGGGTAGAAACGCTTCGCCTCGATGAACCGGAGGCTCGCCGTCGGCATCAGGAACGCGCAAGCCCCCATCATGATCGGAAAGGCGGCGCGCGGATCCATGCCGAGTATGCTCAGCGAAATGAGCGCCGGCGCATAGAGCCCGATGCCGAGCGTCATCAGCGCGCCGAATATGAAATGCAGCGCGACGGCGGCGACGAAGGCGGCGCCCGAAAGCGCCAGCGCGTCGCCGCCGCCAGGCATGAGCCCTAGATTGCGCGCGATGAAAAGTCCGGCGGCGACAAGCAGCGCCGCCCCCATGCCGAGACGGATCGTGCGGACCGGCATGCGGGAGACGACGCCGGCGCCAAGGACGGCGCCCGCGACCGCCGCGCCGATGCATGAGATGAGCAGCGCGACGTCGACATTGACGATCGCAATGAAGATCAGCGCCTGCGCGATCGTCGGAATCGAATGCCCGACATTGAGCGTTCCCGGAATCTTCTCATCTCTGGCGAGCCGAAAAAGCTTGATGAGCGCCGTTGACGGCGCGAAGGACCCGATGCCGAGCGTATCGAAGAAGTTGACAACGGCGCCGATTGCAAGGGCCAAAGGCCCCGTGCGGGGCCTTTCGCCCGACGGTCCGGAATTGCCCAACCAAGCGAAGACGAGCGCCGCCGCCGCGAGCGCCAGAAGTCCTTGCAGGACGGCGACAATCAACCCGGCGCCTCACATCGGCTTCAGGCCGCCTTGTAAAGCGTTTCTTTCTTCGCCGCCATGTCGCGAAACTTCTGCGGCGGGTTGAAGCGCGCGCCGTATTTCTGCGCGAGGCTCTCCGACTTGCGGACGAAAGCGTCGACGCCGATCGTATCGATATAGCTCATCGGCCCGCCGGTCCACGGGGCGAAGCCCCAGCCGAAGATCGCCCCGAGATCGGCGGATTGCGGATCGTGGACGATGCCTTCGGCGAAGCAATGCGCGGCTGGAATGAGCTGCGCATAGAGGATGCGCTCCTTGACTTCGTCCGCGGTCGGCTGGTTTTTCGCCGGCGGGAAATAGTCCGCGACGCCCTTCCAGAGCGATTTCTTCCCGTCGGCCGGATAATCGTAAAATCCGCCGCCCGACTTCCTTCCGAGCCGGCCGAGCTTGTCGACCATGACATTGAGCAGATCTTCGACGCCGGAGGGCTTGTAGTCTTTTCCGAGCTCTTTTTTCGTCGCCTCCATCACGCGCTTGCCGAGTTCGAGCGAGGTCTCGTCGACGAGCGCCAAGGGCCCGACCGGCATGCCGAGCATCTTTGACGCGTTCTCGATGAGCGCTGGCGAAATTCCCTCTTTCACCATTAGCATCGCTTCGTTGAGATAGGGCGGCACGACGCGATTGGTGTAAAAGCCGCGCGTGTCTTTGACGACGATCGGCGTCTTCTTGATCATCGCGACATAGTCGAGCGCGGTCGCGAGCGAACGGTCGCCGGATTTTTCGCCGGGGATAATTTCGACAAGCGGCATCTTGTCGACGGGCGAGAAGAAGTGAATGCCGATGAACTGGTCGGGCCGTTCGGAATTCTTCGCAAGGCCGGTGATCGGAAGCGTCGAAGTGTTCGAGGCGAAGATGACCGACTTGCCGATGACCGCCTCCGTCCTCTTGATGACGTCGGCTTTGATATCCGGATCTTCGAACACCGCCTCGATGATCATGTCGACGTCTTTAAGGTCGCCATAGTCGGTCGTCGGCCTGATGCGCGCGAGAAGTTCGTCGCCCTTCTCCTTCGAGACCTTGCCCCTCGCAACGCCCTTTTCAACGATTCCGACGGAATAGGCCTTGCCCTTCTCGGCGAACTTCATCTCGCGGTCGAGGAGAACGACCTCGGCGCCGCCCTTCGCCGTCACATAGGCGATTCCGGCGCCCATCATGCCGGCGCCGAGGACGCCGACTTTCCGGATCGTCGACTTCTCGACATTTTTCGGGCGCTGCTCGCCTTTTTCCGCCGCCTGCTTGTTGATGAACAGCGTACGGATCATGTTGCGGGTTTGCGGGCTCGTCAGGAGCTTGAAGAAATATTTCGATTCGATCTTCAGCGCCGTGTCGAACGGAACGACCGATCCTTCATAAAGACAGGAGAGAATGTACTGGACGGCGGGATAATTGTGGTTTGTCTCCCGCTGCGCCATGGCGTTTGACGCCATGTGAAACTGCACCGCGGCGGGGTTCGTCGGACCCGCGCCGCCCGGATATTTGAATCCCTTCTTGTCCCAGGGCTGCGCGGCCTTCGGATTGGCTTTGACCCAGGCCTTCGCCTTGGCGACGATCTGATCGCGCGGGGCGATCTCGCTGATGATCCCTTGCGCGAGCGCCGTCGCCGGATCGATCGGCTGTCCTTGCGTCGCCAGCATCGCGGCGTTCTGAAGCCCGGCAAGGCGCGGCAGGCGCTGGGTGCCGCCGCCGCCCGGCAGGAGCCCGACCTGCACTTCCGGCACGCCGAGCTGGATTTTGGGATCGTCGGCGACGACGCGGTAATGGCATGCAAGGATGAGTTCGAGGCCGCCGCCGAGCGCGAGGCCGCCGACCGCCGCGGCGACGGGCTTGGCGTAAGCTTCGCCGTTTTGAAGCGCCTTCGCGGCCTTGCCGGACGTCTCCAGCTTTCTAAGCATCCGGTTGAGCGCGAAGACCGCTTCGAAGCGGTCCTTCTCGGACGCGGTCTGCATCGCTTTGAGGCCGCCGCCGCCCAGCATCTTGAGGTCGGCGCCGGCGAGGAAGCCGGAGGCTTTCCCGGACGTGATGACGGCGCCCTTGATCGCGTCGTCAGCGCAGAACTTTTCGACGAACGCCGCGAACTCGGTCATCAGCGCTTCATTCCAGACGTTCATCGACTGGCCTTTGAGGTCGATCGTGACGAGCGCGATCCCGTCGGCGTCGATTGAAACCGTCATCGCTTGTTCGGACATGGCTTTTCTCTCTGATCTCGGATTAAACGCGTTCAATGATCGTCGCCGTGCCCATGCCGGCGCCGATGCAAAGCGTCACGAGCGCCGTTGACTTCCCAGAGCGCTCAAGCTCGTCGACCATCGTCCCGAAGATCATCGAGCCGGTCGCGCCCAAGGGATGCCCCATCGCGATCGCGCCGCCGTTGACGTTGATCTCCGAGTGGTCGATGTCGAGCGCCTGCATGAACCGCAAGACGACGGCGGCGAACGCCTCGTTAAGCTCCCAAAGGTCGATGTCCTTTTTCGACATCCCGGCCCGCTTCAGGGCCTTTTGCGCGGCGAATTCCGGACCCGTCAGCATGATCGTCGGCTCGGCGCCGATCGACGCCGCCGCAACGATCCGCGCGCGAGGTTTGAGGCCGATTTTCTCGCCCGCCGCTTTCGTGCCGATGAGAACGCCTGCGGCGCCGTCGACGATGCCCGAAGAATTGCCGGCGTGGTGGACGTGATTGATTCTTTCGACTTCGGGATATTTCTGAATGGCGACGGCGTCGAAGCCGAAGCTCTCGCCGAGCATCGCGAAAGACGGCGCCAGCGCGCCGAGCGCCTGCATGTTCGTCTCTGGGCGGATCGTTTCGTCATAGGAGAGGACTTCCGCGCCCATCACGTCCTTCACGGGCACGATCGATTTCTTGAATCGGCCTTCCTTCCAGGATTTCGCCGCGCGCTTGTGGCTTTCGACGGAGTAGGCGTCGAGATCGTCGCGCGAGAAGCCGTATTTCGTCGCGATAAGGTCCGCTGAAATTCCTTGCGGCACGAAATAGGTCTTGAATGCGACCGAAGGATCGACCGGCCAGGCGCCGCCGTCCGACCCCATCGGCACGCGGCTCATCGATTCGACGCCGCCGCCGATTGTGAGCTCCGCCTCGCCCGACTTGACCTTCGCCGCGGCGATATTGATCGCCTCAAGGCCGGAGGCGCAGAAGCGGTTGACCTGTATGCCCGCCGTCGTCTCGGCGAAACCGGCGTTAAGGACCGCCGTTCGCGCGATGACGGCGCCCTGCTCGCCGACCGGCGACACGACGCCCATGGCGACGTCATCGACATGCGTCGTGTCAAGCCCATTGCGATCGCGGATCGCTTCGAGAACCTGCGTCGCCAGCTGCACCGGCGTCACCTCATGCAGGCTGCCGTCGGGCTTGCCTTTGCCCCTTGGGGTCCGAACGGCGTCGAATACATAGGCTTCGGTCATGGAAATGTTCCTCTTCGGAAGGGGGGCGGGCGCTCAGCTAGGCTAGGTCGGCCGCTATAGAATGGTCTACCTAAGCGCCCCTCCGGGGAGGCGCAATGTCAGGCCGCAGTACGACGCCGTCCGCCCCGGGGAAAGACATGACAGCGCGGCGGCTTCGGGCTATGGCGAGGCCGCTTTTTCGACACCCGGGATCAATATGACTGCGGATTCCGCCCTCGCCGACTGCCGGCGTAAGATTCGCGCCGCGACGCTCTCCGACGAAGCGGAATGCGTGCGGGCCCTGCTGCTGGACGCTGAAACATCCAAGGAAATTCGGACAGCAGCGCAAGCGAGCGCCGCGGCCTTCGTCCGGCAGGCCCGTGCGGAAGCGACCCGCTCAACACTCGTCGACAAATTCCTGCAGGAATACGGGCTATCGACCGCGGAAGGCGTAACGCTGATGCGCCTTGCCGAGGCGCTCCTCCGGACGCCGGACGCTGCGACCGCCGACGCGCTCATCAAGGACAAGGTCGAGGCCGGCGACTGGGCGGCCCACAAGGGCAAGAGCCCGTTCCCGCTCGTCAATTTCTCGACCCGCGCGCTGATGCTGACCGCCGCCTGGCTCGACGATGTCGAAGCGTCGGATCCGACGCGCAAGCTCGTCCGGGCGACCAAGGACCTCCTCGACCGCGTCGGCGAACCGGTGATCCGCGCCGCCGTCGCACAGGCGATGAAAGTCATGGGCGAGCATTTCGTTCTCGGCGAGACGATCAGCGAGGCGCAACGCCGCGCCCGCGATTACGCGAAGAAGGGCTACAATTTCTCCTTCGACATGCTGGGCGAAGCCGCCCATACCGCCGCCGACGCGCAAAAATACTTTCGCGACTATGAGGACGCGATCGCCGAAATCGCTAAATCCGCCGGCCAGGCGCGACCGATCGACAATCCCGGCATCTCGGTCAAACTGTCGGCGCTTCACCCGCGCTATGAATACGCCAAGCGCGAGCGCGTTATGAAAGAACTCGGCGAGCGGATCCGCGCGCTCGCGATCGCGGCCAAGGAAGCCAACATCGGCTTCAATATCGACGCTGAAGAAGCGGCGCGGCTCGATCTTTCGCTCGACCTCATCGAGGCGCTGATGCGCGACCCGAAGC
>JACADX010000230.1 GCA_013389125.1 Parvularculaceae bacterium
AAGGTCATGTCGGCGTCGAGCCGCACGATCTTCAAGCCCTTCTCGCGAAGCCTCAAGCACAGCTCCGGCTCTTCGCCGGCGATCAGCGAAGCGCGGTACCCGCCGACCGCAAAGAAAGCATCCGCGCGCATCATCACGTCGCCGCCGCAAGCTTGCGCGTCTCCGATCGGCGTATCCCATTCGATGTCGCAAAGCCTGTTATAAACGCTCGCGTCAGGTCGGATCTCGCGCCGCCTGCCGCAAACGGCGGCGACGTCGGAATTCGCATCGAGAACGGCGCGCGCGGTCTCGATCCAGCCGCCCGCGAGCGCGCAGTCGCCGTCGATGAACTGAATATAGTCGACGCCGAACGTGTCGCGCTGCCGCGCCGCGCCGGCGTTTCGCGCGCGCGCCGCAGTGAATGGAACCGACATGTCGAGACGCACGACGTCGGCGCCAAGATCGACGGCGCGCGCGACGCTGTCGTCCGTCGATCCGGAATCGACGTAGACGATCGGACCCTTCGCCGCAGCGCCGAGCGATTTGAGGCAGGCGACGAGGCGCTCGCCTTCATTGCGGCCGATCGCGACGAAGCCGACGCGCGACGTCATCCGCCGTCGCCCCGATCGGTGCGCGTCCAGCGCTCGGCGGAGCGCCGCCCCTCCCCGCCGTAAACCCGCGCCTTGCCGAGAAGATAGGGAATGATCCCAAGGAGCGCGCTCGCCGGCAGCGTCTCCCGCCCATAGGCCGCCCAAGCGAAAGCGATGCACAGCGTGAAGATCGTCGCCGACAGAATGGTGAGCGACAAGGCGCCGCCATAGCCGAAGCTTGCGGCGGCGAGGGAAAGCGCCATGAGGGCGGCGATCAGGAGAACGAAAAGCGTCAGCGGCGGCAGGAGAAGATCAAGCCCCATCGCGAAGGACCGGATGTCGCCGCCCGCGGCCTTGCGAAGAAGTCCCGGGACCTTGCGCGCCGCAATTGCAAGCGAGCCGCGCTCCCACCTTGCGCGCTGCGTCGTCGCGCCGGATTGCGATCTCGCCAGCTCGCTTGTGACGACAGCGCCGAGATCGAGAAAGGGCGGCGCGCCCGCCTCAATCATCCGGATCGTCAAGGCGAGGTCCTCGACGATTTCGCCGCTCGCAAGGTCGGTCTTGCCGATGAGGTCCCATGGAAACGCCATGCCCGAACCAGTAAGGCGCGTCACGCCGAAGAGTTGCTGAAGACCCGACATCCGGACGCGATTCATGATGAGCCAGGCGAAGGCGGATACCGCGCTCCTGGAACCCGCGCCCTGGGGCGCCGACATCAGGTAAAGCGCCTGCACGGGGCGTTTGAGGTAATTGGCGCGCGCGGCGACGCGTTCGATGGCGCCGGCGGCCGGCTTGCAGTCGGCGTCGATGAAAACCACCGTTTCCGGCGGATCGCTTCGCAAATGGTCGACGCCGAATTGCAGCGCATAGCCCTTGCCGCGCCGCGCGTCGTCGCGGCGCTCGATCGCTTCGGCGCCGGCTTCCGCCGCCGCCGCCGCGGTGCCGTCGTCGCAATTTTCGGCGCCGCCGATGACGCGATCGCCTTCGCTGAGCGCGGCGCGCGCCGCCGTCACGGTCGCGGCGACGCCTTCGCGTTCATTGTGGGCGGGGATGACAACGGCGATCCGGCCGCGTCCCGCGATCGGCACGCCTGGCGGCTTCGCCGCGATGAACGACGCGACGATCTCGAGCGCCAGAAACAGCGTCAGCAAAAAAACCGCGAGGGCGACGAGAAAGAGCAGGAAACCTATCATGACGCCTCGCGGCCGGCGATCACTTCCGCGAAAAGCTGTTTCAGCGTCGAGGCGACGACGTCAATGTCGTGGCGGGCAAGAGCGCGCGCCTTCGCGGCGCGGCCCATTTCAGCGATGCGCCCCTCAGGCAGCGCGATCGCCGCCGACATGGCGTCCGCGAGCGCGATCGCGTCGCCGGCCGGCGCAAGCCAGCCGTTTTCGCCGTGAACGACAAGCTCGGGGATCCCCGCGACATAGGTCGAAATGACCGGCCGCCCCAAGACCATCGCCTCCATGATCGAGACGGGCAGGCCCTCCGCATAGCTCGGAAGGACGAGAGCGCGCGCCTTCTCGATCTCCTTTCGAACTTCGGACTGAGTTTTCCAGCCGATCAGTTTCACCCTGTCGCCAAGACCATGACGATCGATCGCCGCTTCGATGTCCCCGCGCATGTCGCCGTCGCCGACGAGACGCAGCTCGAATTCCGTCCCGCGCTTTTTGACTTCCGCCGCGGCGTCGATAAGCGTCAGCTGGCCTTTCTGCTCGCAAAGCCGCCCAACGCAGACGAACCGCGGCGCCGCGGGCGGCGGCGGCGTAAGGCCTTCGTAAAACGCCTTCTCGACGCCGCACGGCACGATGCGGATGCGGTCCCAATATTCCGGCGCGACAAGCCGGCGGAGCTGGCTTGCCCCGAAGCTTGAAACGGCCGCCGCGAACGCCGAACGCCGGATCTTCTCCGCCAGCGCGATCTGCGCCGGCTTGTCGAATTCTTCCGGACCGTGAACGGTCATGCTGAACGTCGCGCCGTTGACGCGCGCGGCGAGCATGGCGACGGTCGCCGAATTGGTGCCGAAATGCGCGTGGACGTGAACGAGCTTTTCTTGTCGCATCCATGACGCGAGTACGAGGGCCTCGACCGCGTAAAATCCGTGCCGGAGACGGCCGGCGTCCGATTTCGCGCCGAGCCTTAGCGCCGCCGCGATCGCCGCGAGCGCGTCAGCCGGGCGGGCGAGAAGGCTTCCGGCCGCGGCGCGCGCAAGGGCGGGCGCGCCGGCGCC
>JACADX010000447.1 GCA_013389125.1 Parvularculaceae bacterium
GGGCCCGCCCGCGCGGCCCCGGCCTTGCTCCCTACCGGAAAAGCCCAAGAATGCTTTGCGGCGATTGGTTGGCGATCGAGAGCGCCTGAATGCCGAGCTGCTGCTGCACCTGCAGGGACTGCAGTCGCGCGGAGGCTTCCTCGAGATCGGCGTCGGTCAAGGCCCCGATGCCGCTCGTTAAGGCGTCAGTAAGCGTCTTCACGAATTCGTTTTGCGTTTCGATGCGCTTCTGCGACGAGCCGAAGGCTGCGGCTGCGTCGACGGCCGTCTGGATCAAGCCTTCGATCGCCGTCAGGGCGGAAGCCGCGCCTGCGGCCGTCGAAACATCGATCGACGCAAGAGCGACGAGGCCGCCGCCGGCGCTGGTCTCAAGGCTTTGCGCGGCGACCGAAATGCTGCTAGCCGTCACTGTGCCGGTTGAATCGCGATCGAGCGATGCGAGAAAGTCAACCGTGCCCGTCGCCGCCTTTACGAGATTGAGGCCGTTGAACTGCGCAGCGTTCACGATTGAGTCGACCTGATTTTTCATCTCCGAGATGTCGGTCTGGATTTTCGCGCGGTCAACGTTTGATTCTTGCGCCTGGACGATAAGACCCTTGACCTGCGTCAAGAGGCTGGTCACTTGCTCCGCCGCGCCGCGCGCGACCGCGACGGTCGACGATCCGAGATTGAGCGAGTCGGTGATCTTCTTGAACCCTTCGACGTCGGACTTGATGACAGTCGAAATCGCGAAAATGGACGCGTTGTCCTTTGCATTGCCGATTTTCTTGCCGGTTGAAATCTGTTCTTGAACCATTGAAAGATTCTTGTTCACGGTTCTCAGATTCTGGAGGGCGACCATCGCGCTGTTGTTGGTTAGGATGCTGTTCATGGGATTCTTCCTTCTAGAGGTTTCGTTTCATGGGTTCTTTCGAAACTCGAACAAGTCCGACCTCGGCAGCGATATGTCGGTCGCCGGCGTTTCGCCGGCCGGTTCGGGCTCGCGCCCGCGACGCGCCTTCTGACGTCATCGCAACGACATCCTTCCGGTTGTCGATGCCGTTTCATACAACCTATGATATAATGACACGTTAACGCTCAAGGCCCTGGCCAATCGCCGACTGCCTGCATCAGCGGTTCGCGCTGCGCTTTCGCATTGGCGCGCGCTCTGCGCGAAACCGAGCGAAAGGGCTCGGAAGGCTTCCGCCGTTTCGCATCACGTTAAACGTCCCTGCGCAGGGCTGATGGCGCAGCGGACCGGATTTCGCCGCCCGCAGGACTGTAAAGCCCGGTTCTTGACTCGGACTTCAGCAGCGCCTCCAGCCGAAGGCGCGCGTCCACAAATCCCTGTTTTACCGCCAGCAGATCAGCCGCGTTGCGTTTCGCTTTCTCCTGAACGGCGCTGAGCTCCCTTAGCACGATCGTCGATTGCGGACCGAACGCAACGTCGGCGATCATCTCCTCGCACGCCGCCGCAAGTTCGTCTTTGCGCAAAACGAACTCGGCGAGGCGCGATAGGTTGCGCGAACGGATCTCCCGCGCTTCGCGATCAAGGACGAGCTTCAGTTCGGCCAGCGCTTGGCGAATCTTGCTATTTCGCATGAACGGGCCTGCTGGCGATCTGCCTTTCGATCAGCGCTGCGACGCCAAAGCCGCCGCGCTTTGCAATCATTTCAGCGTATTTCTCAAGGAGCATGCCGGACATCGCTTCGCCGCCAAACCCAGCATCCGACGCAAGCGCCTTTTCAAAGCCGGCGTGCGAAAGCATTTCCGCGATAAAAACGGCTTCGAACTCGGCGGCGATCGACTTGATTTCGTCCGCTCGCTGAGCATTGGACGGGGGGAAGTCCTGCGATCTCGGTTCCGCAGGCGGGCGCGCGGCGGCGGTCAGCATCTGATCCTCAAACAAAGGTTAACCACGACCCATCTATAGTTGAGGTAACTGAATAATAAGTTATCGATGGTTGAGTCGAAGCATGGTCGGGTTCGTTCCGTCGTTAATCGCAGTGAGGACGGGTTCCGCGTCAGACGGCTCCGGCGGGCCGGAGCGTGAGCCGGAAACCGATCCCGCTTTCGGCGCATGGCTGTTCGCAGCGGAATTCGCGCGGCCTCGCATGTCCGAATCCCCTCCCGCGTCGATCGCGCATCCGATCAAGCGCGCGGATCCGACCGACGCTGCGGAGCAGAGAGAGTCCGTAATAGCAATTGACGCCGCCTTGATTTTGCCGGCGCTCATAATCTCCGCCAATGCGCCTATAGCCGGCGCCGAAGACCGCACGTCGGCGTCATCGCCATGTCCGGAAGGCGTTCTGCGGCCGCAAGCTTTGGGCGGCGAAAGCTCCGCGCAAGAACCGCCGCCGGCAATACAACAGCCGGTCGCAGCCATTGTCCAAGAAGCGCCGCCGAACAGTCGCGACCCGGTCGACCCAATCGCGCTCAAAACGTCTCTCCCGGTGCTTCATCGCAGCCTCGCTCCAGCGCATACAGCCGGTCGCGCCTCGCCTCAAACGGAACACGCCGCGGCGCCGGCGGCGTTCGCAAATGCGACGGCCCCGGCCGCCGTCGTCGACCAAAGCGCCGAACAGGAATCGATTCCAGCGGGTTCGAAGACGCCATTTGCGGCGCGAACGGCGCCGGAGGGTCCGACGAAAGCGCCAGATGTCGCCGCCGGCGCGCTGACACCCGCGGAAATCGCTCACGCCGCACCGGCAGTCGCCGAAGAGAAATCCGTGCGTTCAGCAAGCACGCCTTCGGCGCCGGCCCATCCTGAGCCTGTGCGAATCCCGGCGTTGGCGATCGTTTCAAGCGTTGAGACCCGCGATGGCCGGATCGAACTGCGGCTCGACCCCCCACACCTTGGACCGGTGCATATCGACGTCGCCAGCGACGAAAGCGGCGTCCTAAGAGCCGTCATCTCGACGGAAAGCGCGGAGACCCTCGACATTGCTCGGCGGCACGTCGACGTATTCAGGACTGAGCTTCATCGGCTCGGTTTCGGCGACCTCGATCTGCAATTCGCGGATCGCGAAGAACCGGGCGGTTTTCCCAATCAGAATGACCGGCATCGTCGCGATTGGCGGACGGCGCCCGAGGCCAACCCCGCTTTCGATCTCGCATCCTTCGTCGAGTTCGACGGCGGCCGTTTCGACGTCCTCGCCTGACAGGAGCGCAACAAGAAGATGATCCAGGATATTATTGCAATCGGAACGCAGGCGCCAAGCTCGGGCTCGCCTGCAGCCGCCGCCGCGGCCGCGAGCGTCGACTTTCAAAATTTCCTGAAACTGCTGACGACGCAGCTCCGAAATCAGGATCCGCTGAGCCCGCTTGATTCCACGCAGTTCGTCGCGCAGCTCGCGAGCTTTTCGACCGTCGAGCAACTGGTGAAGGCAAATGCGCAACTCGACGCGATCGCCGCCGGGCTGGGCGCCGCTAGCATCGAAAAATTCGCGGGCTGGATAGGCCTTGAAGCGGAGGTGAAGGGCGCGCCGGCCGCGCACAACGGCGCGCCAACGCCGTTTCGGATATCGGCGAACGCTTCGGCGACGCGCGTCGATGTCGTCGTTCGCGACGCAGCCGGTCGGGAAGTCAGCCGCGGTCCGGCCGCCAACACCGACGACATCCAGTATTGGGACGGCGCCGATGCGGCGTTCGGCGCCTATTTTCTGAGCGCGGAATATTTCGACGGGTCGAAACTCATCGATACGCAGCCGGCGTCGGCGTTTTCGCTGCTTGAACAAGCGCGCTTGGCGAACGGGGCGGTGAAGCTGACCCTGTCGAGCGGCGTCGAGATCGATCCTTCTCAAATCATCGGCCTTCGCGAGCCGCGTTGACGCTACAAGTCCTGATAGCCGACATCCATGATGAGGACGGATAACACGCCGTCGCCGGCGATCGCGCGCGCTTCCACAAGCATTTGCGCGCGCGTGTCTTCGAGTACGCTTGGGTCAGCGAGCATCTTTTCCAGCGAGCCGTCGCTGGCCTGCTTTAGGAGCACGCGGAGCATTGCGTCGCGCAGGCGCGGCTCTTGGGCGTAGATTGATCCGCTGAGGGCCGGGTCCACTTCAATATTGACGTCAAGGATCATCATCGACGTCGGCTTTCCCGCGACGACGATCGGGGTCACGAATTGCCGGCTGAATTTCATGAACGTCGACGCGGCTTTTTCTTCGCCGTGGGCGGCGGAAGGCTTCTCATGACTGTCGTCCTTTTCGCCGCGGCTTGCGGCGGTCCGCCCCGCATGGGCCTTCTCCTCCGCAGCATCCGCGCCATGCGCCGCGGGCGCCCCTATTCCCACGCGCAGCGCGAATCCGCCCCCTGCGCCGGCGAGCGCCGCGACGAGCATGACGAACGGCGTGATCATTTTTTTCATCTTCAGAACGGTGAAATTAGATCGATGATTTGTTGGCCGTAACGCGCCTTTTGCAGATCGGAGATTTGGCCGCGCCCGCCATAGGAGATGCGCGCGTCCGCGATCTTGTCATAGGTGATGACGTTTGAGCGCGAGATGTCCTCGGTCCGGACGACGCCGGAGATGCGAAGGTCGCGCAACTCGTAATTAACCCGCACTTCCTGGCTTCCTTGGATTACGAGATGACCGTTCGCCAGGAGATCGACCACCGTCGCCGCGACGCGCAACATGATCTTTTCCTTTCGCTTTATCGCGCCCTCGCCGCTCGTCGTCGACTGCGACGACGTTTCGATTGCGGGATCGAGACCGGCGCCGGACGGCAATACGCGCCGCGCGAGGGCGTTCACGCCGAGGAACGCCGGTACGCTCAGCTCTTCCGATCCGTCGCGCGCGCGGTTCGTGCGATTACGGATTTCCGCCTCATCGTCGATTTCGACCAACACAGTGACGATATCCCCGACCTTTCGCGCGCGCCGGTCGCCGAA
>JACADX010000434.1 GCA_013389125.1 Parvularculaceae bacterium
ACGCTCGATCCCGGCTTTCGCCGGGATGAGCAGGGAAAGCTTCGCCTTCCCGCCGCCAATCCCCGAGGGCATGCGCTGAAGCGAATGTCCGCCCGACTTCCCAACCATGGCGGGAAAAACCGACCGACCGGTCAAGGAATGATCAGCCGGCGGCGGGCGGCGTCCCTCTCCTTGGAAAGGTGAAGCGCCGCGAAGCGCCGGGCGAGGATTGGTCGCAACAGGGCGATCGAACCGCCGCCAATCCCCAAGGGCGTTCGCTGAAGCGACTGTCCGCCCCCCTTTCCAAGCGAGGCGAAAGCCGGCGCCGCCTACGGAGCATCAACCGGCGGCGCGGGCTTTTCCTAATTCGCGCCGCGATAGGCGTGCGGAAGATCGCCGCGCGACAGATCCTTGTAGCGGTCGCGGAGCATCGTCTGGCGGTTCTTCAAGGACGTCACCTTCCCGTCGATCAAAACCGCGATCGGCCGCGTCGAGACTTCAAGCGGGTCGCCGTCCCAGACGACGATGTCGCCAGCCTTGCCGATCTCGATCGAGCCGAAGCGATCGGCGACGCCGTAGATGCGCGCCGGGTTGATCGTCAGCGCCGCGAGCGCCGCGCCGTAAGGAAGCCCGTTCGCGACCGCGTTGCCGGCAAGCTGCGGCAGGAGCCACAAATTGTGGGTGCCGGACGGCGGGTCGTAGAACGCGATCGTCACGCCTGCGGCCTGAAGCTTCGCCGCGTTCGCCTGCGTCGCCGCAAGGTCCTCAAACTGCGAGGGAAGATTGAGCCAGGAATTGAGGATGACGGGAATGTTCGCCGCCGCAAGGTCGCGGGCGACGAGATGCGCCTCTGTTCCGCCGAGGACGATCGCGTTGACGCCGTACTGCGCCTTTAGTTTGATCAAGGCGCGGAGATCGGTCGCGCTGTTGACGTAAACGACAAGCGGCTGGCGGCCTTGCGCGACGGGACCAAGCGCCCTCAAATCCGCGATCGAGAGCCCGCCTGCGCGCGGACGCATGAGGTAGGCGCCGGGATTGGCGGCGTAGGCGCGCGCTTCATCGAGCGCGTCGCGGAGCGCCGCCCAATTGCCGAGCCGCGTGCCGCCATTATAGCCGATGCCCGCCGAGCCCATGGCGACGGATTGCGCCGCCTGCGCGCGAACAATCGAGGTCGGCGCGCCCGAAAGATCGACGATCGCGCCCTGCCCGCCGAACATGTTGAGGCCGGGCTCGGGCGCTGCGACGGCGCGCGTCACGCCGCCGGCGCGGTTGATCGCGATGAGGGTCGAGGCCGGGTTGAACGCGTCGGCCGCATCAAGCGCCGCTGAAAACGCGAATTCGCCCTCGCCGTCGGTCGCGGAATCATTCGCCTCCTCGTCGAGGCTGAGCTCGACAAGGCCGATCTGCGACCACGGCGCGAAGAGCCCCGGCGTCACGATTCGCCCTTGCGCGTTGATGACGGTCGCGCCCGGCGGCGCCGCGAGGTCCTCTCCGATTGCGGCGATGACGCCGTCCCTGACGATCACGTCAAGATTGTTGACGCCGCCGCCCGATTGCAGCGCGTCGCCGGCGATATTCGCCATCGTGTAAACGCGCGCATTCTGGATCGCGATCGTCTGCGCGCCGGCGCCGGAAAAAGCAGCGGCGAGCGCGGCGAGCGAGCCGGTGAGAAGTTTCCGCGATCTTTGTTTCGTCGTCATTGTCCCGCTCCGCCAGTGAAGCCTTCGCCCTGTTGTCCGATTTCAAAATCCGCGCGCGGCGAGCGCCGCTTGTCCTTCGCGTCGTAAAGCAGCGCGCCGTCGACATAAACGCGCTCGGCCTTGGCGTAGACGGAGAACGGATCGCCGCTCCAGAGGACGACGTCCGCCATCTTGCCCGCTTCAAGCGCGCCCGTCTTGTCGGCGATCCGCAGCGCCTTCGCCGGATTGGCGGTGATCCATTGGATCGCGCGCTCCGGCGCGATCTTGAGCCCCATCTTGTTTCCGTCGGCCATCGCTTTCGCGGCTTCCTGGTTCAGCCTTTGGATGCCGTACTCGTCGTCCGAATGGATGATCGCGCAGGAATTTTCCTGCGCGTCGACGAGCGCCGCGTTCTCGCGGATCGCGTCATAGGCCTCAAGCTTGAAGCCCCACCAGTCGGCCCAGACCGCCGCGCAAACGCCGTTCGCCGCGAGAAGATCGGCGACCTTGTAGGCTTCGACGGCGTGATGGAACGTCCGCACCTTGTAGCCGAACTCCTTCGCCATATCGAGGACGAGCGCCATCTCGTCGCCGCGATAGCAGTGCATGTTGACGGTGACGTCGCCGGCGAGCGCGGCCGCCAGCGTTTCGAGTTTGAGATCGCGGGTCGGCGGCTCGGGCTCCTTGCCGTTCTCCTCGCCCTTTTTCACGGCCTTCTTCTTGTCGCCGTTTTTCTCTTCCCATTCGGCGAGCTCGTCCCAGTATTTTTCCCATTTTCGCTTGTACTCGGCGGCCTCGATCCAGGCCGCGCGATAGCCGGCGAAATTCGCCATCCGCGTCGACGGCCCGCCCTTTTCGCCGTAGACGCGCTTCGGGTTTTCGCCGCACGCCATCTTGAGCCCGTAGGGCGCGCCGGGGAATTTCATCCCCTGAACCGTCCGTGACGGGACGTTCTTCAGGATCGCCGACCGTCCGCCGAAAAGGTTCGCCGAACCGGGGAGCACCTGCAAGGTCGTGACGCCGCCAGCGAGCGCTCTCGTGAAGCCGGCGTCCTGCGGCCACACCGAATGCTCGGCCCAGACTTGCGAGGTGTTGGGCGCCGTCGCTTCATTGCCGTCGGATGTTGAGTCCGTCTGCGGCGAGGGATAGTCGCCAAGATGCGAGTGGACGTCGATGATTCCGGGCGTCACCCATTTTCCCTTCGCCTCGATAACCGCAGCGCCCGACGGGACCGCGACGTCGGCGCCGCCGACGCTCGCGATTTTTCCGTCGGCGATGACGAGCGTTCCATTGTCGATCCGCGCCCCGGTTCCGGTGAGGAGGGTTGCGCCCCTGATGACCGTCGTCCCGGAGGGATAAGGCGCATAGGTCGAGGGATAAGGATCGGACGCCCAGCGCCCGGGCGTCCAGGCCGGCTCCTTGGCGGCCGCATCATCGCCGGCCGCCGCGCCCTCGGCGTCCTTCTTGGCGGCGTCCGCGTCCTTGTCGCCCTTCCCGGCGCAGCCAAGGGCGGCCATGATGGCGGCGAGGCTCGCCGCCATGTGGAAAACTTTTCGCATGTCGCTTTTCACCCCGGTTTGCGTGAAACTGGCGGCAACCTAAACGAAATCGCCACAGATGAAACACCGCCTTTGCGCCGGCTTGTCGGCGAGCCGAACGAAACTTGCGACGAGAGGAAGACCATGACGAAAATCACGCGCCGCGCTGCGCTCGGCGCCGCGATCGCCGGAGCGGCGGCCGCCTGCGAGAAGACAGCGCCGCGCCGCACATTCGAGGTGGCGGCCGGCGATGCGGACGCCTTATTCGCGCATGGCGTTGCGAGCGGCGATCCTGCGGCCGACAGCGTCGTCTTATGGACGCGCGTCTCGCCTTCGGGCGTAAACGCTCTGCCGGTGCGCTGGGAGATTGCTCAGGATGCGGCGTTTTCGGATGTCGCCGCCAAGGGCGAAGCGACGGCGCGCCTTGAGAGCGACTTCACCGTCAAGGTCGTCGCCGGCGGCCTTTCTCCGGGGACGCGCTATTTCTACCGCTTCGGCGTCGGCGACGCGCGCTCGCCGGTCGGACGCACGCGGACGCTTCCTTCGGGCGCCGTCGCGGCTGCGAAATTCGCGGTCGTATCGTGCTCCAACTATCCGTTCGGCTATTTCAACGTCTACGACCTCGTCGCGCGGCGGGACGATCTCGACGCGGTCATCCATCTCGGCGACTACATCTACGAATATGGCGTCGACGGATATGGCGGCGAGGCCGGCAAGGCGCTCGGACGCGACCACGCGCCCCCGCACGAGATCGTGACGCTCGCCGACTACCGGACGCGCCACGCCCAGTACAAGGCCGATCCCGCAAGCCGCGCTATGCACGCCGCCCATCCCCTGATCGCGATCTGGGACGATCACGAGACGGCGGACAATTCGTTCGCGGCGGGCGCGAACAATCATGATCCGATGACGGAGGGATCGTGGGAGGAAAGAAGGCGCAACGCCCTGCAGGCCTATTACGAATGGATGCCGATCCGCGAGCCGGAGGCGTCGAAGCCCCGCGAGGCGATCTTCCGCGCCTTCACCTTCGGCGATCTCTTGACCTTGACCGCGCTTGAGACGCGCCTCATGTCGCGCGCCGCCCCGATCGAATACAACGACGTCGTCCCCGGCCTCATCGCCGGCGGTCCTGAAGCGGTCGCGAAATTCCGCGACGAGACGCTTTGGGGAAAATCCCGCGAACTGCTCGGGCGCGCGCAGACGAAGTTCGTCTACGAGACATTGAAGGCGTCCGCGGCGCGCGGCGAGCCCTGGCGGCTCATCGCCAATCAGGTGATCATGGCGAAAGTGACGGCGCCCAATCTTGAACCGAGGCTCACGGAGGAAGACATCGTCGAGCTCGAGCGGCAATGGGATCAGGCCCGGTCCTTCGTGAAATTTTCAACGCTTGGCCTGCCGACCAATCTCGACGCCTGGGACGGCTATCCGGCGGCGCGCGAACGCTTCTACCGCGCCGCACGGGAGGCCAAAGCCGACGGCCTCGTCGTCGTCACCGGCGACACGCACACCTGGTGGGCGAACAATCTCGTCGCGAAGGACGGCGCGCCTATGGGCGTCGAACTCGGCGCGCATTCCGTCACGTCGCCCTCCCCCTATCGAAAAGAGTTTCTCGGCGGCAAGGGCGCCGAGTATGCGCTGCTGACGGGCCAGGTGAACGAGGACGTCCGCTACATCTCCGGCGAGGATCACGGTTATATCGCGCTCGACGTCGGGCGCGACGAAATCAGGGCCGCGTTCATGGCCGTCGATACGATCGAGGCGACGTCCTACACGGCCTTTGAAAAGGCGGCGTTCACGATCAGGAGGTCGGGCGGCGCGGCGCAGTTCGTCGACGTCGACGGCCTGTCGCTCGCCGAGCGGGCGGTGTTCTGATCGATGGAGCGCCGGCTGAAATTGCTGATCCGCGGCGCCAATCCGATCCGGCTCTTCGCCGCGGCGGCGCTGCTCGGCGCTTACGGTTTCTGGCTCTTCACGGCGCAAAGCCCGTGGACGCGGGCGCAAGGCGCCGCCGGGCCCGCAATGCCGGAACTCATCGCCGGCTTTCCGGGCGACGCGATCATCGCGACGCTCGAACGCCTCGGGGATCGGCGCGACGATTATCTCTGGGCGCAAGCCTTCGATCTCGCCCTTGCGGCGCTCATCATCATCGTCGCCGTATCGGCGATCGGCCTCGCGCTCAGGTCGCTGCGGTCCTTGCGGCTCGCGCATGGGGATCTTCGCTACGCGCTTCTCGCGCCGGTGTTTTACGGCGTCCTTGAACTCGGCGAGAACGCGCTGCTTGCAGGTTTTGCATCAGGCGCGTTGGCGCCCGGACCGGCGTTCATTTTCGTCCAGCAGTCGCTGACGACGCTGAAACTCGCGGCGCTGCTTCTTACCGGCGTCGTCAGCCTCGCCGCTTGCGCGGTCTGGGCGATCGCCGCCTTCGCTTCGCTGCAACGGAGGGTCTTGTGAACCGCTGGATAACGAAGCGCATCGCGACCGCGAGCTGGCGAGGCTTCTTCGTCTGGTTCGTTCTTTGGTTCGGCTACAATTGGTGGGCGTTCAACATGGCGAGCCCGTGGACGCGCGCGCTTCAAGGCGGCGGCGGCAAGCTCCCCGAAACGCAACCCGGCTTTCCGCCGATCGAGCCGCAGCGTTCGCTCGACGCGCTCGCCGCCGCGAACGCGACCGGCGACTATATACTCTGGCAGGCGCTCGATTTTCCCTACGCGATCGGAAATCTCTTCGTCATTTCGATCGCGATTGCGCTCGCTTTGAAGGCGACGCGGCTCGAAAAATCGCTCCTTCGCTTTCTCCTTGTTCTGCCGCCGCTCTATGTCGTCTCGGAAATCGTCGAGAATTCGCTGGTCGCCGCCTTCGCCGCGAGGATCATCGCGCCGGGCGAGGCGAT
>JACADX010000007.1 GCA_013389125.1 Parvularculaceae bacterium
CCGGTTTGATCAGTGGACGTATCGAGGAGGCTTGGGCGCGCGAAACGCGGCCCTGGGCGATGGCGGCCTGGGTTTTCCTCACCATCGGCATCGCGCTCGGAAGCTGGTGGGCGTATTATGAACTCGGCTGGGGCGGCTTCTGGGCGTGGGATCCCGTCGAGAACGCATCCTTCATGCCGTGGCTCGCGGGGACAGCGCTCATCCACTCCGTTCGCGCTCTTGAAGTGCGCGGCGCGTTTAGAGCGTGGACTGCGCTCCTCGCCATTCTTTCTTTCTCCTTGAGCCTCATCGGCACATTCCTCGTCCGCTCGGGGGTTCTAACGTCCGTGCACGCGTTCGCGACCGATCCCGCACGCGGTCTATTCATCCTGTTCATTCTCGGCGGCTTTATCGGCGGCGCGTTGGCGCTATTTGCGGTGCGCGGCCCAAATCTCCGGTCATCGACGGGATTCGAACCGGTCAGCCGAGAAGGGGGCCTCCTCGCGAACAACATGATCATGGTAGCCGCCTGCGCGACTGTCTTCATTGGAACCTTTTATCCGCTGTTTATCGTCGTCGCGACGGGGGAAAGGCTCTCGGTCGGGGCGCCGTATTTCAACGCCGTGTTTCCGCCGTTCATGGCGGCGGCGCTTGCGATCCTTTCGCCCGCCGCGTCGCTGGCATGGAAAAAGGGATCGGTGAAGGACGCCATGCGGCGCCTCGCGCCTGCAGCTGCGACGGCCGCCGCTATTGCGACATTGGCGGCTTGGTTCGCCTGGCCGAAGAGCGTCGCGGCCGCGCTCGGGATCGGCCTCGCCGTCTGGGCCGGCGCCGGCGCAATTTCAGATCTTGCAGTGCGTGTGCGCCTTTTTGAACGATATGCGGGAGCGCGCCTTGCGAATCTCCCGCGCAGCTACGTTGCAATGATCATCGGGCACGTCGGCTTTGCGATCGTCGCCATCGGGGTCATCGGCGCCGGCGCGCTCAAGAGCGAGACGATTGTCTATGCGCGCGAGGGCGACACCGTCAGCGTAGGAGGATTCGACGCGCGCCTGTTGTCGGTCACGGAAGCGAGAGGGCCGAATTATGAGTCCGAGATTTCAGAATTCGAAGTGTCGCGGGGCGGGAAGCTTTTGTCGACGCTTCACGCCGAGCGGCGCTTTTATCCAGTTCGCGGCATGCAGACGACAGAGGCTGCGATCGCGTCCGATCTTACCGGCGATCTCTACCTCACCATTGGCGATTACAACGTCGAACGCGGATGGGTCGTCCGCGCTTGGCGCCATCCGCTGACGATCTGGATGTGGATCGGAGCCGGCTTGATCGCGCTCGGCGGGACGATTGGGGTCATTGGCGAGCGCCGTCGAGCGCCAGTTCGGCGCGCAGGGGCGGCCGAGGCGATTTCCGTATGAAGAGACTGGTTTTCCTGATTCCGGTATTGGCCTTCGCGGTCATGGCGATTTGGTTTGCGCAAGGCCTCGATCGCGACCCGCGCTACATTCCGTCGATGTTGATCAATCAGCCGGCGCCCGAATTCAGTTTGCAGCCGATCGACGGGCGGGACGAAGCATTCGCCTCTCGTGACCTTAAGGGAGAGGTTTCGATGGTTAATATATTCGGTTCCTGGTGCGCAAGTTGCGAGATCGAGCATCCCGTCTTGATGTCGATCGCCGGAGAGGGCGTCGCGCCGATTTACGGTCTTGACTGGAAGGATCGCCCGGGCGCCGGCGCGCAATGGCTGATGGCGCGAGGCGATCCCTATGCGAAGATCGGAGACGACGCCGAGGGGCGTGTCGCAATCGACTTTGGCGTCACCGGCGCGCCGGAGACGTTCGTCGTCGACAAGGAAGGACGCGTGCGCCACAAGCATGTCGGCCCGATTTCGGAAGATGACTGGCGCAATGTGCTAAAACCAATGATTGAGGATCTGAAGAGTGCGCCGCCTTCTTATTAGCGTATTGTCCACGGTTTCGTGGGCGGCGCTCGCCGTTCAACCTGATGAGCGGCTGGCTGATCCCGCGCTCGAAGCGCGCGCGCGAGAAATCAGCCGCGAGATTCGGTGCGTTGTCTGCCAGAGCGAAAACATCGATGATTCCAACGCCCCGCTTGCTCGGGATTTGCGCCTTCTCGTGCGCGAGCGGCTTGCAGACGGCGATAGCAACGAGGCGGTTATCGACTATCTGGTCGCCCGGTATGGCGATTATGTGCTCTTGAAGCCGCGGCTTAAGATGAACACGATTATGCTATGGGTAGCTCCGTTATTTGTCGCAGCGGCCGCCGCCGCAGGCGCGCTGCTGGCGCTTCGCGGCGCCAAGAATCGAAACTTGCCCGCGCCGGCGCTCACTGAAGAAGAACGTGACGCGCTAAAGCGACTCGACTGATGGGGATCGCCGCACTTCTGGCGTTCGGCGCTGCGATCGGCGCCGCCGTTTTTTTCGCCCTAGGACTTCCAATCTTGCGATCTCCTCCCTCGCACGCCGTCGATTCGGACGCGCCGGCGCTGAAGGCGAGACTTGAGGCGCTGGCTCGAGACCGAGAATGCGGCCTTATCGGCGAGGCGGAAGCGGCGGCGGCGGCGATCGAGGCAAAACGCGCTGCGCTTCAAGAGCCGACGCTTCCGCTTGACCGAGCTTCTCGGCCCGCGCGGTTCGCAGCAATCGCCTTTCTGGCGTTCGCGCCGCTTGCCGCATTCGGCATTTATATGACCGTCGGGGCGCCAAAACTTGTCGATTCGGCGCTTCGGCCCGCTGCGACGTCGAACGTTAATCCGAGCGCGATCGCCGCCTTGCCGGAAGATCAGCGGAAGGCGATGATTGAGGGGATGGTTGCAAGCCTTGCGGCGCGCCTTGAAGCGACGCCGCACGACGCCGAAGGCTGGCGCATGCTCGCGCGGTCGCAACTCGTGTTGAACCGATCGGGCGACGCGTCCGTCAGTTATCGACGGCTGTTCGCCCTTGAGAACGGAACGGTCGAGGATTGGCGGAATTTCGCAACCGCGTTGCTTGCGGGGGCGCCGGCGGGGCGATTTCCTTCGGACGACGAATTCGCATCCGCACTTGACGAAATCGAAAAACGTTCGCCCGGCGACCAAATGGTCCTTTTCTATCGCGGCGGCCTCGCGCGTGAGAACGGCGATCCCGTCCGCGCTATCGCGCTCTGGTCGCAGCTCCTCGCGGCAATGCCTGCGGACGCGCCGGTCAGGGAATCGCTCAAGCAGCTTATTGAGGAGGCGCAGGCCGAGGTTCCCAATCCCTAATGTCCCGAAATGGTGCGCCGTCAAGGCGCGCTCCTTGCACCTTGGCGCACAAATTCGTCGGCGCGAGCGATTTGGGTTATTGTCGCGGCATGGATGAGGAGCTGGCTAAATGCGCGAGTTAATTGCGGGTCTCGCGGCGTTCGGGGTGATCGCGGCGCCGGCCGACGGCATGGCGGCTCGCTACACGGCGTCGAAGGTCCAGTTTCAAGACATTACCGGCGAAGTAAAGGTTACGACGACCGGCGGCGAAGACGTCGAAGTGAACATCCGCCAGGGCAAGACCTATAGGTCCGTGACCGTCACTCTCGTCAACGGCGAGGTCGTGATCGCCGGCGAGCGCTGGCGCGATGACGACGTCAAGGATTGCTGCAACGACCGCATTCGCCGGACGGAAAGCCTTATGCGGGACCGAATCGCAGCGGTCGGCGCGCCGCTCGCGGACAAGGACAGCTTCTTTGCGGACTATCCGGTCATCGAAGTATCGGTTCCAAGCAAGAACGACGTCGCCTTCATCGACGCGCGCGTCAAGCTTGCGATGTTGGGCGCGCTCAGCGGGCGCCTCTCTCTTGACGCTTGCTATGTCTACGGCGAAACGGGAAATCTCGGCCAAGCGACCATTGGCGTCATTTCCGGCAGTCAGCTGATTTTTGGGGACGTGAAGTCTGGCCTCGAGCTCGATGTTTCGGGCGATGCTGATGTCACCGGCGGTTCGGCCGCAATGGCGGACATCGATATCGCCGGAAGCGGCGAAGTGATGCTTGGGGCGGTTGACGGAATGCTCGATGTTTCGATCGCGGGATCGGGGCTTGCTCGCGTGGCGCGGATTGACGGACCGGCGACGGTTCGCATTGCAGGATCCGGCGCGGTCGCCATTCAAGGCGGCAAGGCCGACAAGCTGACGGTGACGATCGACGGGTCGGGCGGGGTCTTCCACGAGGGAAGCGCGGTTGATCCGACGCTTCGCCTCTACGGATCGCCTACGGTCCGACTTGGAAGCGCCGCTGGTCGCGTCACGCGGCATGGGCGCGGAGAGGTTTATGTCGGCGACAAGCTGCTGCCACAGCCCTAGGGCGCAGGCGCCGGGCCTGGCAGGGGCAGAGGGGCTCGAACCCCCGGCCTACGGTTTTGGAGACCGTCGCTCTACCAGCTGAGCTATACCCCTAGGCCCGGGATCGATTAAGGCTGAAATCGCGGCAATTCAATAGGTCCGTCATATTGGCGCCCTTGACGCGGGCGCGAAAAAGACTACCTAGGCGGCCATCTTCCGGAACATGGTGAAGGTAAGGCGCGTCGAGATCGGCGCACGAGAACCCTTGTCTTCCCACGATCGCTGACAGGACGACATGGCTGACGACAAGAAACCAGCTGCTGGAAAATCCGGCGCGAAAGGGGCGGCCAAGCCCGCCGTCGGCGTCATGATTGAGGGCGAAGCCGAAGAGCAGAAAAAGAAGAAGCGGGTGGGCCCGTTCGACTTCCTCAAGCAGGTTCGCGCCGAGGCCGAAAAAGTCACATGGACGACGTGGAACGAGACCTGGGTCTCGACGATGATGGTCCTCGTCATGGTCGTCATCATGGCGATCTTCTTTCTTATCGTCGATCAGGGCGTTCGCTTCGGCGTTTGCAACGTCCTGCCGATCGAATGCGCCTCGCGGAATTAAGGCCTCGCTATGCCATCAGCAGACGGATCAATCGCCATGGAACACAAGTGGTATATCGTACACGCCTACTCGAACTTTGAAAAAAAGGTCGCAGAAGCGATTCGGCAGGCCGCGGCGGAAAAAGGCATGTCCGAACTCGTCTCTGAGGTGTTCGTGCCGACTGAAGACGTCACCGAAGTGCGTCGGGGACGCAAGATCACCGCGGAACGGCGCTATCTTCCCGGCTACGTGCTCGTGAAAATGGTCCTCAATGACCAAACATATCACCTCATCAAGGAAACGCCGAAAGTGACCGGCTTTCTCGGCTCCGGACACAAGCCGATGCCGGTCGGCCAGAAAGAGGTCGATCGCATCAGAGGCGTCGTGACGGATTCGATCGAGCGCCCCAGATCGACAATCACCTTCGAAATCGGCGAGAATGTCCGTGTTGTCGACGGGCCTTTCGCGTCCTTCTCGGGCGTTGTTGAGGACGTCGATGAAGACACCCAGCGCGTTAAAGTCGCCGTTTCGATCTTTGGCCGAGCGACGCCGGTCGAGCTCGAGTTCGCTCAGGTCGAAAAGAACGCCTGACGCCCATTTGCAGCCTGTCGGAGGCGGCCGCCGCCTCGGACGGCGCGACACGGCGGCTTCCTGAAAAGCTGCGGGCGCGCCGTGCGATTTTCGGGCTTGGTTTGCGAAGTTTCCGCCGCGTTGCGACGAAATTCAGCGCTGATTGATCGCCGGCTCGTCGCCATGTTATGCAATCACAGCCCATAATTCGTGATCAGCTGCCCCAATTGCGCCCGATTTTAGTCCCGCACTGCAACAA
>JACADX010000451.1 GCA_013389125.1 Parvularculaceae bacterium
GTCGGTGTTCACCTTGAGGTTGGTCGCGGCGTACCAGCCCGCCGCAATAACGGCGACGGTCATAAGGACGATCACGATCACCCCCGCGCGCCGCGCAAGGTCTGTCCATCCGGTCAGGAAGCGTTCGATGAAGGAGAGCACGGGATTGGAAGTCGCTTTCGAAACAGGGGGTTCCGACTATAGAAAGGTTCGACTCGCGGGCAATGCCGGCCCATCCGGGCCGCCCGGCTTGCCGCCAAAACCGGCCAAGGCTAGAGCAAGGCCCGAATGGCCGGAAAGACTGATATTTCAAAGGACTTGGCGTTTCTCGACGGCAAGCGCGGCGAGATGACTGCGCGCCTGCGCGAGTGGTGCGCGATCAACACAGGAACGATGAATCTCGAAGGGCTCGCCGCAATGCATGGCGTTCTCGCCAACGCGTTCGCCGCGCTCGGCGGCGATGTGGAAACCGTCCCATCGCGCGCGCAAGAACTCGTCACGGCGACGGGCGAGATTGTTTCGCGCCAGCTTGGCGATTGCCTGAGGATCATAAAACGCCCGCAAGCGCCGGTGCGCGTGCTTCTCGGCGGACATATGGATACGGTTTTCGCCGCCGATCACGCTTTTCAGTCGGACCGGATGGTCGACGCCGATACGCTGAACGCGCCCGGCGGCGCCGACATGAAAGGCGGCATCCTCGTCATGCTCTACGCGCTGATGGCGATCGAGCGCTCGCGCTTCGCCGACCGCATCGGCTATGAAATCATCCTCAACGCCGATGAGGAGATCGGATCGCCGGGATCGGCGGCGCTCCTCGTTGATGCGGCGCGGCGCGCGCAGTTCGCTATGATCTTCGAACCGGCGCAGGCGGACGGGGCGCTCGCCGGCGCGCGGAAGGGCAGCGGCAATTTCTCCGCGGTGTTTCAAGGTCGCGCCGCGCATGCCGGCCGCGACCATGCGTCGGGCCGCAACGCCGTCGTCGCGGCGGCCGGGTTTGTCGCCGCGATCGACGCGCTCACCGGAAAGCGCCCGGGGCTCACTGTCAATGTCGGCAAGATCGACGGCGGGGGTCCCAGCAATGTCGTTCCGGACAACGCCGTCGTGCGCTTCAACGCGCGCGTCGAAAGGGGCGAGGACGCGGACTGGTTTCTCGGCGAGGCGCGCCGCCTCATCGCCGCGGCGAACGCGCGCGAAGGCTACCGCGCGCATCTCCACGGCGGTTTCGGCCGGCCGCCGAAGCCGATGACGCCGGCGCTCGAAGCCTTTTTCCGCGCGCTGAAGGACTGCGGCGTCGAACTTGGCCTCGATATCGGCTGGAAGGCGACAGGCGGCGTCTGCGACGGCAACAACATCGCGGCGGCGGGCATTCCCGTCATCGACACGCTCGGCGCGCGCGGCGGCGAAATCCACTCGTCGAACGAATTCGTGAAGCTCGACAGCCTCGAAGAGCGCGCAAAGCTTTCGGCGCTGCTGCTTCTGCGCGTCGCCGCCGGCGACATTCAAAATCCCGGAGCGAAACTCCAATGAGCGCGCCTTTCATCCGCCCGGTTCGCCCGGACGACTATAAACAGCTGCGCGAATTCGCGCGTTTGACCGGCGGCGGGATGACGAACCTCCCCGACGACGACGACGCGATGCGGGAGCGGATCGATCGCGCCGTCGCGAGTTTCGCGAGCGGCGCGACGGCGCCCGGTTCCGAAGTCTACATGATGGTGCTCGACGACGGCGGGCGCATCCTCGGAACGACCGGCGTCTTCGCGTCGATCGGCCTTAAAGAGGGTTTCATCAACTACAAGCTGATCGACGAGATTCACCATTCGGAGGAGTTCAACCTGACGACGCGGCGCACGGTGCTGATGCCGAGTCACGATTTCACCGCTTGCGCCGAAGTCGGCATGCTCTTCGTCGCGCCCGAGGCGCGGAATGGCGGCTGGGGAAAGCTCCTCGCCCGCTCGCGCTATCTCTTCATCGCGCAAAAGCCGGAAATCATCGCCGATCACATCTGCGCGGAGCTTCGCGGCTGGCGGGGTCCGAACGGCGAGCAGCCTTTCTGGGAATCCGTCGGGCGGCATTTCTTCGAAATGGGTTTCGAGGAAGCGGACCTTCACAACGCCGCGCACGGCAACCAGTTCATCCAGGACCTGATGCCGCGGCACCCGGTTTACACCGTGTTTCTGTCGCCGGAAGCGCGCGCCTGCATCGGCAGGCCGCATAGGAGCGCGCAGGCGGCCTACGACATGCTGATCGCCGAGGGCTTCGAATGGGACAACTACATCGATATTTTCGACGGCGGCCCGCTTGTCGACGCCAAGACCAGTCAGATCCGGACCATTCGGGAAAGCAAGGTGAAGCGCCTCTTTGCGACCGGCGACGTCGAAAACGCCGCAACCTATCTCATGGCCGCGGGCGCGGTGTCGGATTTCCGCTGCGTCCGGGAGAAAGCGCAGATCGACGGCGAGAGCCTCATTATTTCGAACGCGACGGCGAAAGCGCTGAATGTGAAAGTCGGCGACAGCATCCGCTGCGTGGCGTGGTGATTTATGGAAAAGCTCTTCATCAACGGCGAATGGCGCGATGGGAGAGGCGGCGCGATCGCCTCATTTGATCCCTCGACCGGCGAGAAGGTCTTTGAAGCCGCGTCAGCGACGCGCGATGATGTCAATGCGGCCATGGCGGCGGCGCGAGGCGCCTTTGAGGGATGGGCGCTGACGCCGCTTGACGAGCGCATTCGCATCCTTGAGCGCTTCCGCGACATCATTCAGCGCGACGCGGACGCGCTCGCGCGCCTCATCTCGACGGAAACCGGGAAACCTTTCTGGGAGACAAAGACGGAAGCGGCCTCCGTCGCCGGCAAGGTCGACATTTCGGTCCACGCCTATCGCGA
>JACADX010000438.1 GCA_013389125.1 Parvularculaceae bacterium
AATCTCGCTTTCGCGCAAGAGCTTCAAGACGGCTGGCACGTCTACTGGAAGAATCAGGGCGACTCGGGTCTTCCGCTTGAGTTCGTCTGGTCGCTCCCGGTCGGCGCCGTCTCCGGCGGGATCGATTACCCGACGCCGGAGCGGATCGCCATCGGGCCGCTCGTCAATTTCGGCCATGCGGGAGCGCCGGTCTTCCTGACCTCGATTGCGGCCCCGAAGGACGCGGCGGTCGGCTCAACGCTCGATATCGGCCTTAAGGCGACATGGCTCATCTGCGCCGACATCTGCGTGCCTGAAACCGGCGCCTTTTCGCTCAAGGTCCCGGTCGTCGCCGCGCCGGAGGCGAATGCGGCCGAAGCGGCGCTTTTTGAAAGGGCGCGCGCCGCGCTCCCGACGCCGCTGCCGGGGGAGGCTTATTATTCCGTAAACGGATCAATGCTGTCGCTCGACGCGGCGGCTCCGGGCGCCGCTGCGGCCGGCTATTTCTTTCCGGCGACCGAGGGGATTACCGAACCGGCGGCCGACCAGAAGTTCCGCAAAAGGGCAGGGCGGCTTCACCTCTCGATCAGGGGCGGACCGGCGCTCGCGTCGCTTTCGGGCGCGCTCGACGGCGTGCTCGTTCTTGAAACGGGCGGCGTCGAGAAAGGCTACGCGGTCGCCGCGACGCGGAAGGACGAGCCGGCGGGGAGCGCGCCCGGCGGATCGCTTGGCGGTCTCCTTTTGGCGGCGTTTTTCGGCGGCGCGCTCCTCAATCTGATGCCGTGCGTATTTCCGATTCTCTTCATCAAGGCGGCGGCGATGGCGAATGTCGCGGCCGGCGATAAGAGCGCGATGCGCCGTCACGGCCTTCTTTATGCGCTCGGCGTCATTTCGACCTTCGCGGCGCTTGGCGGCCTCCTGCTCGCGCTCCGGGCCGGCGGGGCGGAACTCGGGTGGGGATTTCACTTGCAGTCGCCGGCCGTCGTCGCGCTTTCCGCCTATGTGCTTTTCGCCGTCGGACTGAACCTTGCCGGCGCCTTCAGCATCGGTTCGAGCGTTCAAAATCTCGGATCGGACTATCTGAAAGGAAAGTCGGGCGATCCGGCCGCGTTCCTCACCGGCGTCCTTGCAGTCGTCGTCGCTGCGCCCTGCGTCGGGCCGTTTTTAACGGCGCCGATCGGCGCGGCGGCGTTGCTGCCGCCGGCACTCGGCCTTTCGATCTTCATTGCGATGGCGGCAGGGCTTGCGGCGCCTTATGCGGCGCTGTCGTTCTTTCCCGGCGCGCGGCGACTATTGCCGAAGCCTGGCGCATGGATGGAGCGGTTCCGACAGGCGTTGTCGTTTCCGGTCTTCGCCGCCGCGGCGTTTTTCCTCTGGGTGCTGTCGGAACAGACCGGCGGGCGCGGCCTTGCGCTCGGTCTTGGCGGCCTCCTCCTTGTCGGTCTGGCGGCAAGGCTCTGGGCATGGGGCGGGAGCCGCCGGTGGGGCGCGATCGCCGCCGTTCTGGCGCTCGCGGCGGCGCTTGTCCCGGTCGCGTTGGTGCGGCCGGCCGCTGCGGAGGCCGACGCCGCCGGCGTCATCGGTTTCGATCCCGCGGATATTGCGCGCCGGCGCGCCGCCGGCGAGGCGGTGTTCATCGATTTCACCGCCGCCTGGTGCGTCACCTGTCAGGTGAACAAGCTGACGGTGCTCGCCGCGCCGAAAGTGAAGGCGGCGTTTGCGAAGGCCGGCGTCGCCCGGGTCGTCGCCGACTGGACCAATCGCGATCCGGTCATCGAACAGGCGTTGTCGGAATTCGGCGCGAACGGCGTGCCGCTTTATGTCTATTATCCGCCCGGCGGCGAGGCCGTCATCCTGCCCCAGCCGCTGACGGAAAAGTCCGTCCTCACGCTATTCGCAGAAGACAGCAAAGGAACTGCGCCATGAGACGTCTCGCCATTCTCGCCGGCTTATCGCTCGCCGCGACTTCCGCGCTTGCAGGTCCCGCCATTGACGCGCCGGCCCCGGCGTTCTCCGGCAAGACGTCAAGCGGCGCCGTGGTTTCGCTCGACCAGTTCAAGGGAAAAACGGTCGTTCTTGAATGGACCAATGACGGCTGCCCGTTCGTCCAAAAGCATTACGAGACGGGCAACATGCAGAAGACGCAAAAAGCGGCGAACGCCGCCGGCGTCGTCTGGATCACCGTGATTTCTTCAGCGCCCGGCAAGCAAGGTCACGCCGACGCGGCGCGCGCCAATCTGCTGACGCAACAGCGCGGCGCCGAACCCGATTTCGTGCTGCTCGATGAGGAAGGCGATGTCGGCAGGGCCTATGGCGCGAAGACGACGCCGCAGATGGCGCTCATCGATAAGGGCGGCGTGCTGCGCTATCAAGGCGCGATCGACGACAAGCCGTCGGCGAACCACGCGTCGGTCAGCGGCGCGACAAACTATCTTATCGCGGCGCTTCAGAGCGTCGAGGCGGGCGAGCCGGTGGCGGTCAAGGAAACGAAGCCCTACGGCTGCTCGGTGAAATACAAGTCTTAGATCGTCGGGCGCGATCCCTAAATCGCGGCTGAGGATCAATTCATTATTCCAGCGCGCGTTTGCCGCTCCGCGCCTCACTCGCGCAAAACCTGTTTCCGCTATTGCGCCCGGCGCGCTAGCGCTCCGCGAGCGTCATCAGCTCCGGCGCTATGACGCCGCGGGGCTCAACCGCCTTGAAGCCGAAGATCGCCGTCACCGCCGCGGCGACAACGAGATTGCGGGCGAGGCGTCCGGCAAGGCGGCGGTTCTTTGCTGTCATGGCGGTTCCCGTTAAAGGAGCTCAATTAAAATCCGTTGAGGTTCACGCCTAAAATCCCGAACGCTTAAGGTTAACCCCGCCATGTCCGACATCACGACGAGCAAACCCTGGCGCCGGCTTGAGACGCTTGCGGCCGCCTCGCGCAAATTCCGGACCATCGACCTTTTCGACGCTGACCCTGATCGCGCCGGGGCGTTCTCGATCGAGGCGGCCGCGCTTTATCTCGACTGGTCGAAGAACAAGATCTCGCGCGAGGCGATGTCGGCGCTTGTCGATCTCGCCCGCGCCGCCGGTCTTGAGGCCGCGATCGCCCGCATGGTCTCGGGCGAGAAGATCAACACGACCGAAAACCGCGCGGTCCTGCATGTCGCGCTCAGGGATTTCTCCGGCCGCTCCTATGTCGTCGACGGCGTCGACGTCGCCCCGCAAATCGCCGCGGAACGCCGCAAGATGCGGGATTTCGCCGACAAATATGAGCGCGGCGGCCTTATCGGATTTTCCGGCGCGCCGATCGATACGATCGTCAATATCGGGATCGGCGGTTCCGATCTCGGGCCGTTGATGGCGGTCGAGGCGCTTCGCCCTTATTGGCTCGGCGGCCGGCGCGCCTTTTTCGTCTCGAATGTCGACGGCCAGCACCTTGGCGATACGCTCGAAGCCCTCGATCCCTCGCGCACGCTCTTCATCGTCGCCTCGAAGACATTCACGACGCAGGAGACGATGACCAATGCGGAGAGCGCGAGGGCCTGGTTCCTCGGGAAGGGCGGCAAGGAGCGCGACATTGCGAGGCACTTCATCGCCCTTTCGACGAATGAGAGAGCCGTCCGCGCGTTTGGCGTCGCGCCCGAGAACATGTTCGTCTTCTGGGACTTTGTCGGCGGGCGCTATTCGCTGTGGTCGGCGATCGGCCTCTCGATCGCGCTCCAGTGCGGATATGCCGTTTTCGAAGCGATGCTTCGGGGCGCCTGCGCGATGGACGAGCATTTCCGCGCGGCGCCGCTTGAGGCGAACATGCCGGCGATCCTTGCGCTGGTCGGCGTCTGGAACCGCAACTTCATGGGCGCGGCCGCGCACGCGGTTCTCCCTTACGACCAGCATCTCCATCGCCTGCCCGCTTTCCTTCAGCAGCTCGACATGGAATCGAACGGCAAGTCGGCGACGCTGTCGGGCGCCCGCGCCCCTTGCGCGACCGGGCCGGTTCTCTTCGGCGAGCCCGGGACCAACGGGCAGCACGCCTTCTACCAGCTCATTCATCAGGGGACGGACCTTATCAGCGCCGATTTCATCGCCGCGGCGAAATCCGCCACGCCGCTCGGCGACCATCATGAAAAGCTGCTCGCGAATTTCCTCGCGCAGCCCGAGGCGCTGATGCTCGGCAAGGACGAGGCCCAGGTCCGCGCCGCGCTCGCCGCCGAAGGCGTGAGCGCCGACGCCGCCGGCCGGCTTGCGCCGCACAAGGTCTTTCCGGGCGATCGTCCGACCAATGCGATCCTGTTCGAGAGACTGACGCCGGGCGCGCTCGGCGCGCTCGTCGCGCTCTATGAGCACAAGGTCTTCGCGCAGGGCGCGATCTGGGGCGTCAACTCCTTCGACCAGTGGGGCGTCGAGCTCGGCAAGACGCTCGCCATGAAGATCCTTCCCGAGATCGCGCCGCTCGGCCAAGCGAAGCCGCCGCCGGAAGGACATGACGGATCGACGCGCCGCCTGATAGAAAGGATCAACGCCTGGCGCGCATCGAAGGAGGGCTGGTTATGAATAAGGCGATTGTGCTTGCCGCGCTTGCGGTCCTTTCCTTGTCCGCCTGCGAGGAGCGGCGCCGGGCAAAGCCCGTCGTTCCGCCGACCGACGACGTCCCGCCGGCGTCGGACGAGGCGCCGGCCGAAGCCGCGTCCGAAACCGGCGCCTTCGGCGCGGCGGCGGCCGCAGCGCCCATTCCGACCGCCGCCGACAGCGTCACATGGCCGACGACGGATCTTCGCGCGCGGATCATCACTTCGAAAGGCGACATCGTCGTCGAGCTCTATGCGAAGGAAGCGCCGAAAACCGTCGAAAATTTCGTTCAGTATGCGAAGGACGGCCATTATGACCGGCTGATCATCCATCGCGTCGTGCCGGGCTTCGTCATCCAGGGCGGCGGCTACAACCAGTACTTCAATGAACGGCCTGCTCGCCCGCCGATTCCGTACGAAGGCGACAACGGCCTCAAGAATTTCCGCACGACGCTCGCCATGGCGCGCACCGCCGATCCTGGCAGCGCCGCCGCGCAGTGGTTTGTCAATTTGCGCGACAACAACGAGCAGCTTGATCATTTCGTCAACGACCTCGGGCCCCGCTACGGCTACGCCGTGTTCGGACGGGTGATCGAAGGGATGGCGGTCGCCGATGCGATCGGCGCCCTTCCGACCGGTCCCGGCGGCCCTTTCGAGGCGGAAGTGCCGGTCGAAACCGTCACGATCAGCAGGGTCGACATCCTCGAGTGACAGCGGCGCGCCCGCAGCGGAAGGAACGCCCGCGTTGCGCGGATGAGTTCCTTCCGCTAAGGCCGCGCCCATGAGCAAGAAGGACAAGACGCCAAGGCCCAAGGCGCGCGTTCCTCGCGGCTTCCGCGACCGGCTGGGGGCGGAGATCGCCGCTGAGCGTGAAATGCTCGCGCGCGTTTCCGCGGTCTATGAATCCTTCGGCTTTGACCCGCTCGAAACGCCGGCCTTCGAATACACCGACGCGCTCGGCAAGTTTTTGCCCGATGTCGACCGCCCCAATCAGGGCGTCTTTTCCCTAAAAGACGACGACGACCAGTGGATGAGCCTTCGCTACGATCTGACGGCGCCGCTCGCCCGATTCGTCGCCGAGAATTACGACGCGCTCCCAAAGCCGTTCCGCCGCTACGCCGTCGGCCCAGTCTGGCGGAATGAAAAGCCGGGGCCGGGCCGCTATCGCCAGTTCACCCAATGCGACGCTGACGTCGTCGGCGCGCCGGCGCCGAACGCCGACGTCGAATGCGTCGTCATGCTCGGCGAGGCGCTTGAAGC
>JACADX010000426.1 GCA_013389125.1 Parvularculaceae bacterium
CGGATGGACACGATTTCGATCGACGCGACGAACCCTTATAACCCGCTCGGCTACACGTTGAGCGGCACGTCGGGCCCGGGCTACGGCGTCTTCCGGCGGTTTTTCGAGGCGGGGCCCCGTCACTTCGAGCAGAATGTCGACACCTATTATGTGTCCGGCACGTTCTCGGGCGAACTCGGAAACGACTGGTTCTGGGACGCCTCCGCCTATTGGTCGCGCAACTCCGCGTCCCAGATTGCGAACGGCATCGTCAACTCGGCGAAACTTGAACAGGCGCTCGGTCCCGTCGCGCTCTGCACGGGGTCCTGCGTTCCGTTCAACGTCTTCGGCGGGCCGGGCTCGATCACGCAGGCAATGGTCGATTTCGTCACTTTTGACCAGCAAGACGCTTCTGAACAGGAGATCTGGGACCTGCAGTTCAACATCGGCGGCGACCTGTTCAATCTCTGGGCGGGACCAATGTCCTTCGCCGCGGGCTTTGAGCACCGCGATCAGTCGGGCTTTTTCAGCCCCGACCCGGTCGTTGCGGCGGGCGACACCGCCGACATTCCGGCGCAGCCGACATCCGGCGGCTACAATGTCGAGGAGATGTACGGCGAGTTTAACATTCCGCTGATCAGCGACATCGCCCTCGCTGATTCGATCGAGGCGAATTTCGCCATTCGCCACTCGACTTATTCGACCGGCTTCAAGACGACGGCGATCAAGTATGGCGGCCGCTGGCGCGTCTCCGACGAGCTGACGATCCGCGGCGGCTTCACCGAAGGCTTCCGCGCCGCCTCGATCGGCGAGCTTTTCGGCACCGCGTCGCGCTTCGACGCGCTCTTGAACGACCCGTGCTCGGCGCCCGTCGCGCCGGCCTTCGTCGCCAATTGCGCGACCTTGGGCGTTCCCCCGGCCTATACGCAGATCAACGCCCAGATCTCGGTGACGGTCGGCGGCAACCCGAATCTTCAAGCCGAGGAGTCCGATTCGTGGAACGTCGGCCTCACTTACGCGCCGGAATGGGACGGGGTCTTCCTCGAGAATTTCGTCGCCGAGGCGAACTACTACGACATCGAGATTTCGGGCGCGATCCAGGCGCTTGACGCGCAGTTGCAGCTGACGGGCTGCGCGGCGACGCTCGATCCCGGCTTCTGCAACGGCATCGTCCGCAACAGCGCCGGCTTCATCACCGCGTTCTCGAACCAGTTGACCAACATCGGCGGCATCAACACGCGCGGTCTCGACTGGTCGGTCGCTTTCGACATCCCGCTCGGCGAGACCAATCTCGGCGTCAACTGGAACTCGACCCGTCTCTTCGACTACACCGAGATCACGCCGACCTCGACGGGCTTCCTCGAGACGTCGCGCGAAGGCAGGCTGCGCTCGACGCCGCAGCAGGCGTTCCCGAAACTCAAGTCCTCGCTGACGGCGGACTGGGATCTCGGCGCCTTGAGCCTCAGGAGCACGTGGCGCTACATCAGCGGGCTTCGCGAGTCCTGCATCGGCTTTACGGCGATCCAGGGGATTTCGGGCGCGGTCGGCTGCTCAAGCTACAACGCGGCCGACGACAATTTGTCGACGAACCGCCTGAAGCCGAAGCTCTATATGGACGTCGCGGCGAGCCTTGAGGTCTCCGACCGCATGGAATTGACCGTCGGCGTCAACAACGTTCTCGACACCGATCCGCCGCCTTGCTTCTCCTGCCAGGCCGGCGGCTTCGATCCCGCGCAGTACGACGTGCCGGGACAATTCGGCTATGTCCGCCTTGTCTGGCGGCCGTAAGCGGGCCCCGAAGGCTTGACTGCAATGCGCCCCGGACGATGTCCGGGGCGCATTTGATTTCAAGGCCGCAATTGCGCGCCGCCCCGATGACGGGCTAGTCGGGGCGCATGATCGACAAGGCGCCGCCTTCAACGTCTCACGGGCTCGGCTTCGCCGAACTCATCGCCTATTCGGCCTGCGTCATGGCGCTCTCCGCGCTCACAGTCGACATCATGCTGCCGGCGCAAGGGCTCATCGGCGCCGATTTCGGGCGCGCCGACCCGAATGACGGCCAGCTCGTCGTTTTCGCCTTTCTTGCCGCTTACGGGATCGTCCATCCGTTTGCGGGCCCGCTTGCCGACCGGTTCGGCCGGCGCGCCGTCGTCCTTGGCGCGCTCGCCGCCTACGCGCTCGCCGCGGCGCTCGCGGCGTCTTCGCCGTCCTTTGCGCTCTTGATCGCCGCGCGCGCGGGCCAAGGCCTTGCCGTCGGCGCAGCGCGCGTCGCCATCATGGCGATGGTGCGCGACGAATATTCCGGGCGGCGCATGTCGCAGGTCGTTTCGATCGCGACGATCGTCTTCATGATGGCGCCGATCCTCGCCCCGTCGATCGGCCAGGCGATTCTTGCGTCGGGTTCGTGGCGCGCCATTTTCGTCGGCCTGCTCCTTTACGCGATCATCCTCGCGGTCTGGACCTTGTCGCGCGTCGGCGAAACGCTTGATCCCGCGGCGCGCCGGCGCTTTTCGCTCAACGCCGCGTTCGGCTCTTACGCCGAGTTCTTCCGGAACCGCGCGTCCCTCGGCTACACGCTCGTCACGGCGCTCCTGTTCGGCGGCTTTTTTTCCTATCTCGGGACCGCCCAGCAGATTTACGTCGATATTTTCGGGATCGGCGAGCGGTTTCCGATCGCCTTCGCCGTGGGCGCGGTTCCGTTCATGGCGGCGGCGATCCTCAATGCGCGCATCGTCATGAAGCTTGGCATGCGGCGCATCGTCCATGCGGCGATCATCGCGCTCATCGCCGTCAATGCGCTGCATCTTGCTGTCGTCGCCGCTGGCGCGGAATCGCTTGCAAGCTTCATGGTCCTCATTTGCGCGACGATCTTTCTCCTCGGCCTTCTGTCGCCGAATGCGACGGCGATCGCCCTCGAGCCGATGGGCCGGATCGCCGGCGCGGCTGCGGCGGCGAACGGCTTCGTCACGACGACCTGCGCCGCCCTGATCGGCGCCTTTATCGGGCGCTTTTTCGACGGCACGACCGGCCCCCTCGCCTTGGGCTTCCTCGCGCTCGGCGCCGCAGCGCTCTTCATCGCCCTGGCGACCGAGCGCGGGCGCCTCTTCGCCGATCGGAGCGCCGAAGCCAAGGCCGCCGAATGAGCAGGACGCGCGTCTGCCTCGGCGCTTTCGCCGGCGCCTTCGGGGTCAAGGGCGAGGCGAAGGTCAAGACCTTCACGGAAAGCGAAGACGGGATCGCGCGCTACGGCGCTCTCGAGAGCGAGGACGGGCGACGCCGCTTTGCGCTGACATTCATCCGTGTGCTGAAGCCTGGCCTCGCCCTCGTATCGGCGCCCGAGATCAAGAGCCGGGAGGACGCCGCCGCGCTCGCCGGCGTGAAGCTTTACGTCGATCGCGCGGCGCTGCCGGCGGCGGACGACGGCGAATATTACGTTGAAGACCTCGTCGGACTTGCCGCCGCCGACGACGCCGGCCGGCCGCTTGGGCGCATCGTCGCGGTTTACGATTTCGGCGCGGGCGGCGTTCTCGAGATCGAAGACGCGGACGGGACGACGATCATGGTCCCGTTTTCGGACGCCGCCGTCCTGTCCGTCGACCTTGCCCGCGGCGTCGCGACGATCGCCGCCGCCGCGCTCGCGGACGGGTCAGAGGACGCGGCGCTCCTTGAGGAATCGATGCGCCAGGAAGACGCCTGACGCCCCCGCCGCGGGCCGTCGTCTTGCCCCGATCTTCTCCGCGTGCGACGAGCCGGCCATGTGGAAGGCGACCGTTCTCACCCTTTACCCGGAGCTTTTTCCAGGCCCGCTTGACGCCTCGGTCCTTGGCCGGGCGCGGGGCGAAGGGCTTTGGTCGCTCGAGACCCTCAACATCCGCGACTTTTCGGACAATCCCTATGGCTCGGTCGACGACAGCCCGGCGGGCGGCGGCGCGGGGCTCGTCATGCGGGCCGACATCCTCGCCGCAGCGATCGACAGCGTCCCCCGAAACGACCGGCCTCTCCTCTGCCTTTCGCCGAGGGGCCGCCCGTTCAGCCAGAGCCGCGCCAGGACCCTTGCGGCGGGGCCCGGCCTCATCGCCCTTTGCGGGCGTTTTGAAGGGATCGACCAGCGCCTCATAGAGGCGCGGAACGTCGAGGAAGTGTCGATCGGCGATTTCGTCCTTGCTGGCGGCGAGGTTGCGGCGATGGCCCTCATCGAGGCTTGCGTCCGCCTTATCCCGGGGGTATTGGGCTCGCCTCTTTCGCTGGGCGAGGAAAGCTTCAGCGAAAGCGGCAAGAGCGGCCGCGATGCTGGGATAACCCTCCTGGAATATCCCCAGTATACGAGGCCGCGAGTCTTCGAGGGACGCGAAATCCCTCCGGTCCTGCTCTCCGGCGATCACCGAAAGATCGCCGAATGGCGCCGGGCCGAGGCTGAAGCAATAACGCGCGCGCGACGACCGGACCTTTTTGGGCCCGGTCCTATCCGGCGGGACAACATGGAATAGGACGAAGCCGGATGAACCTCATTGAGCAGCTTGAAAAAGAAGAGATCGCGCGCCTCGGCAAGAGCGTGCCGGACTTTGCGCCGGGCGACGTCCTTAAAGTCAGCGTCAAGGTGAAGGAAGGCGACCGCGAGCGCCTGCAAGCCTATGAGGGCGTTTGCATCGGCCGCGCCGGTTCGGGCCTTAATGAGAATTTCACGGTGCGGAAGATTTCGTTCGGCGAAGGCGTCGAGCGGGTCTTCCCGGTCTATTCGCCGAACGTCGCGACGATCGAAGTCGTGCGTCGCGGCAAGGTGCGTCGCGCGAAACTCTATTATCTCCGCGACCGTCGCGGCAAATCGGCCCGGATCGCCGAAAAGACCGGCGGCGGCGAGACGACGGAAGAATAAGCAGGCCGACCGGCAGTCGTCGCACGTCGCCGAATGCCGGCTTCTAGAGCTTCGCGCCATGATTCGGAATCGGGGCGCTTGCTCTGGTATTTGATCGTCGCGGCGTTTACGCGCTGAACCGCGCACACTTCACCGCACGCCGCTCTAGCGGGCCCTTTCCCGCCTTTGCGCGCGCGCGTCGGCGGCGGTAGAATTCACGGATGGGGCAGCGGGAGAAACACGCGATGAAAAGGATTCTTTTGGGCCTTCTGGGGCTTGTCGTCATCATATTCGCGCTCGGCTTCGTTCTGCCGGACAAGGCCCATGTCGAACGCTCGGTCGTCATTAACGCGCCGCAAGAGGAAATCTTTGCGCTCGTCGCCGATCTCAACAACGCCGACAAGTGGCAGGCGTGGAGCGAATATGATCCGGAAATGACGTCGAGCGTCAGCGGCGCCGGCGTCGGCCAGAAGCAGAGCTGGACGAGCAAGAAGATGGGGAGCGGCAGC
Source organism: Parvularculaceae bacterium (assembly GCA_013389125.1). GTDB lineage: Bacteria > Pseudomonadota > Alphaproteobacteria > Caulobacterales > Parvularculaceae > Amphiplicatus. The sequence continues at coordinate 5,341 of JACADX010000426.1, forward strand.
CAGACGATCGCCGCGCTGAGCCCGCCATCCCGCGTCGATTACGCGCTCGAATTCGGAAAGATGGGCGTTGCGACGGCGACGATGACGCTCGAACCGGCGCCGGAAGGAACAAAGGTCGTCTGGTCCTTTGATTCCAACATGCGAAAGGGCGTTCCATTCCACATGCAGCCGATGTCGACTTATATGGGCTTCTTCATGGACGGGATGCTCGGCAAGGACTACGAAAAAGGCCTTTCCAACCTGAAGCGGGTCGCCGAGGCGGGGTAACCGTCCGTAGACGGATTGCGACGCCGGACGACGCTCTAATCTCGGAATCCGTCCGGCGTTTCCGCTGCGAGATGGAGCGTCGCCGCCCAGGCGGCGACGTTCTGTTTCAGCGCTTCGGGATCGATCTTGTCGAGCGTGTCGTCCGGCGTGTGGTGCAGATCGAAATAGTCGGTTCCGTCCTGATAAAGGTCGAGGACTGGAACGCCGGCCGATTTAAGGGGACCGACATCGGCGCCCCCGCTCGCTTCGGCGGTCCCGAGCGCGACGCCGAGCGGGCGCAAGGCTTCCGCAAAAAGCCGGCCGCGCTCCGACGATTTTGCGCCGAATTTCGTCCGGATGGACCACACGCGGCCGGCGCCGAAATCCGACTCGGCGGCGAGCGCGTGGCGCGCAAGTTCGCCCTTGTGCGCCTCGGCGTAGGCGTTCGCGCCGTGAAGCCCGACTTCCTCGGCGCCCCACATGACGACGCGGATCGTGCGGCCAGGCCTACCTTTCATCTCGTCGATGAGCTTGGCCGCCGCCAGCGTGATCGCGATCCCGGCGCCGTCGTCAACCGCGCCGGTGCCGAGATCCCAGCTGTCGAGATGGCCGCCAATGACGATGATCTCGTCCGTGCGTCCCGGAATCTCGCCGACGACATTGCCGGAAACCGCCTTCTCGACGCGCGATGTCTTGATGTCGAGCGCGAGCGTCACCTTGCCGCGCTCCATCGCGCGCGCAAGCTGGTCGGCGTCGGGATTTGAAAGCGCGGCCGCCGGAACCGCCGCTTCGCC
>JACADX010000452.1 GCA_013389125.1 Parvularculaceae bacterium
GCGGATGCCGTCGATTGACGCGATCATGATGACCTTGGCGGGCCTTTCCTTCGACGCCGCAGCCTTCATGCGGCTGTGAAAGGCCTGCGTCAGAAAAAAGGGCGACTTGACGTTAAGGTTCATCACCTTGTCCCAGCCGCTTTCCGGAAATTCGTCGAAGTCCGCGCCCCAGGCGGCGCCGGCGTTGTTGACAAGAATGTCGAGCGCGGTTTCGGACTTACCGTAAATGCACTCAAGCGCCTTGCAGCCCTCGACGGTCGAAACATCCTGCGGAATGGCGACGCATTTGCCGTATTTCGACAGCTCGTCCGCCGCCTGCTCGCACTGGTCCGCCTTGCGCGAGGAGATGTAGACGCGCGCGCCGTGCTCAAGAAAGCCGCGCGCGATCATCTTGCCGATGCCCCGCGATCCGCCGGTGATGAGCGCGGCGCGGCTTTCAAGGGAGAAGAGGGATTTCACCTTGCTCTCCGCTGCTGATCCCGTTCAATCCATAATGCGTAGGCGTGCACGCGGCGATTGTCATCACAGTAAGTCGCCCACTTCTCGTCCCAGTTGACGTCCGCCGCGCCGACGTAAACCGCCGGCGGCGAGGGACAGTCGCCCGGACTCCACCAGTCGGGCGGTTCCGTATTCACTTCGGGAATCGCCGATCCTTGCGCGCGCTTCAAGTGCGCGGACGCCGCGAAAGTCTCGAATTTCCGTTCGCGTCCGAGTTCGAAGCTCAGCATGACCCGCGAATAGTCGGCGCCGCCCCCGGAAGCGTTGTTGATAAATTTGACGTTCGATCCGGGCTGCCTGCCGAAGAACATCCGGAACGCATGTTCGTTCGTGTAACTCGACGCCAAGGTCAGCGTGATCGCCGGTCCCGCCATTAGCACGATCGCGAAGGCGAAGAGGAACGCCGTGAGGACGGGTCGCGCGCCGAGCCCGCCGCCGCCCTTGGTCGAAGCCGCCATGAATAAAATGAGAATCAGGAACAGCAGGAAGCCGCAAACGAACAAAACGCCAAGGATTGAGAACGCCCACCCCATAGTCCCCTCATGAACTTGTCCCTCGTCCGGCTGGCAGAAGGAACGAGGACGCCGCCCTAGTCAACTCGCCCGCTACTCCGCGCCGAAGTTTACGCGCCAGGCCGCCACCTGCTCGTCCTCGATCTTCTTGAATAGCACCTCGGGAAGCGTGAACGCCGTCCCCGGCGTGAGGCGCTCAAGGGCTGCTTGCGCCGATGCGGGCCAGCGCTCTTTCGCCAGATCGATGCCGAAGACCGCCGCCATTTTCGCCGCCGTAGCCGGGATGAAGGGCGCTGACAGCACGGCGAACAGCGCGATGAGATTGAGCCCGGCGCGAACGCTCGCCGCCGCGCGGTCAGGGTCCGACTTGAACGCCGTCCAGGGCGCGGCGATTTGCAGATATTCGTTTCCCGCGACCCAGACGCCGCGCAATTCCGCGCACGCCTTTCGAAACTCCATCGCTTCGAGCGCGGCGGCATAGGCGGCGATCTTGGCGTCGAGATCGGCGATCAGTTTGGCTTCGACCGCGCCATAGGCGCCCTCGCCCGGAACCTGCTCGCCAAATTTCGACGCGCAAAAGCGCGTAATCCGATTGACGAAATTGCCGAGCACGTCAGCAAGATCCTTGTTCACGACGCTTGCGAAATGTTCGAGCGTGAAGGAGGCGTCGTCCGACTCCGGCGCGTTCGCCATCAGGTGCCAGCGCCAATAATCGGCCGGCAAGAGCTCCAGCGCCTGATCCATGAAGACGCCGCGCCTCTCGCTTGTCGAGAACTTGCCGCCGTACCATGTCAGCCAGTTCAGGGATTTCAACGTGTCGACCGTCTTCCACGGTTCCTTCGAGCCCAAGATCGTCACCGGGAACGACACGGCGTGAAAGGCGACGTTGTCCTTGCCCATGAACTGGACGTAGCGGACGTCGCCGGCCCCCTCATCGAGGCGCCACCAGCTCCGCCAATTCCGTCCCTTGCCGGCCGCCTCCCATTCTTCCGTACACGCAATATATTCGATCGGCGCGTCGAACCAGACATAAAAGACCTTCGCTTCGAACCCGGGACGCGGGCGCCCGTCGATCTCGACCGGCACGCCCCAGTAAAGGTCGCGCGTGATCGACCGGTCCTGAAGGCCTTCCTTGATCCACTTCCCCGCAATCGCCTTGGTTAGCGCCGGCCATTCGGGTTTCGACGCCACCCAATCCGCGATCGCCTGCTGCATCTTCGATTGCAGGAGATAAAGGTGCTTGGTCTCGCGCACCTCGAGGTTCCGCGATCCGGAAATCGACGAATAGGGGTTCTTGAGTTCGATCGGGTCAAGGAGCTTCCCGCAATTGTCGCACTGATCGCCCCGCGCCTTATCGTAGGCGCAATGCGGGCAGGTCCCTTCGACGTAGCGGTCCGGGAGAAAGCGCTGATCGTCGATTGAATAGATCTGGCGGTCGACCCGCTCCTCGATAAGGCCGTTCTTCTCAAGCGCTGCGGCGAAATGCTGCGTCAGGCGCTCGTTTTGCGGGTTCGACGAGCGCCCGAAATGGTCGAACGAGAGGCCGAATTCGGCGCAGGCCTTCTTCTGGATCTCGTGCTGTTCCGCGCAATAGCGCTCGACGCTCTGACCGGCGGCGCGCGCGGCGAGCTCCGCCGGCGTCCCGTGCTCATCGGTCGCGCAAAGGAAAAGCACGTCGAACCCTTGCGCCCGCTTGAACCGCGCAAAGACGTCCGCCGGCAGCATCGATCCGACCAGATTGCCGAGATGCTTGACGCCGTTGATGTAAGGCAGGGCCGACGTGATGAGGATCCGGGACATGTCGCGTCCGCTAACGATGCGACGGGGCTATAGCGGTTCGTCCCCTCGGAGAACAAGTCTGGCCGAAATCTTGAATGGGGCCTCGCAAATGCGGCGCGTTTTCGTCAATCGAGGATCAACGCGTCCCGATTGAGGACGCCGCAGCCGAAGTCAGCCCGGCGAAAGCTTTGGGCTCTGGGGGGAAACGCCTGCGGAGAAGACGGCTCCGCGGGCGTTTCTTTTTCGCGCCCCTATTCGGCTTTGTAAGTCTTCTTCATATAGGCGACCGACTTCGCGATGATCTTTTCCATCACGCCGAGGTCGATGTCTGCGAGATTCTTGACGTAGACGCACGATTTTCCGCTCGTGAACTTGCCGAGCCGCTTGAAGAGGTCGTCCGTCGCCGGAACGCCGCCCATCACATAGAAGACGGTCGCCGTCGACCGCGGCGAGAAGCCGGTCATGCACATGTCGCCTTCGCGGCCGCTTTCGTATTTGTAGTGATATTCGCCGAAGCCGATGATCGAGGGTCCCCACATTTTCGGCTCTTCGCCAGTGACCTTCCTGAAGAGCGCGAGCGCCTTCCTCGCGTCGTTTCGGCGAACCGGGTTTGCGACTTTCTCAATAAAGGCGTCGACGCTCGCCGCGGTCGGTTTCGTTTTCACGGCGGACGACTGCGCCTTTTTGGACGCAGGTCTCCGCTTCGGCCCGGCGGGCGCCGCGCGTTTCGCGGATTTCTTCGTCGGCATCGAGACTTCCCTTCGTCAGCTTGCGGCGCCGGTCGCCTTCGCCCAGTCTGCGGGGAGCCTGCGAGCGGTCCAGAAATAGGCGAGCGCCGCGATAAGGCTTGAAGCGCCGAGCGTCGTCAACGCAAGGCGCAGGCCCTTAACCTCGCCCTGGGCCGTCGCGAAATAGTCAGACAGCGCGCCGACCCAGAGCGGCGCGAGGCCGAGCGCAACGAGGTTCAAGACGAAGAACATGAACGCGACGGCGAAAGCGCGCATCGACGGCGGCGCAAGGGTTTGAACGAGAGCCCAGGTCGGCCCGAGATAAATGCCGAGGCCGATCAGGAACGGCGCCGTCCAGAAGAACGCACCGGCGGGCGTCGCCGACCAGACCGACAACCATCCCGCCGGTATCGTCAGCAGCATGCCAAGGCCCGGTATCAGGGCGTAAGCGCCCTTGTGCTTCTTGCCGAAGCGGTCCGTCAAAAAGCCGCCGAGAAACGTGCCGACGCCATAGACGACGCCGTTAAGGATGCCGAGCGGCACGGTGATTTCGGGGTAGGAAAGCTCATAGGTCCGCCGGAAGAAATCGACGACCCAGAGCCCGATGCCGTAGCCCGTGAACGACGCCGCGGTCGCTGCGACCATAAGGCCCCAGAAAGATGGGATCGCGAGCAGCGTTCTTGCGCCTTCGAGGAACGGAACCGCCGCCGTCTTTATGCCGTCATGGGCGCCGCGGATCGGCTCCTTGAAGGTGAGCTTCAGGAGGATCGCC
>JACADX010000448.1 GCA_013389125.1 Parvularculaceae bacterium
TCTCTGTCGTGCACGGATCATCGACGGCGGGCGGCGCTTATCAGACCGGCCTTTCCGACTATGTCGTCGTCGTTCGCGGCCGCTCGAAAGTGTTCCTTGCGGGCCCGCCGCTCCTTAAGGCCGCGACCGGCGAAATCGCGACCGACGAGGCGCTCGGCGGCGCGGAGATGCATTTTCACGTCTCGGGAACCGCCGAATATATGGCCGAAAACGACGCCGACGGCGTCCGAATCGCGCGGGAAATCGTCGCCAAGCTGCCCTGGAATAGGTCAACACGAGCCGGCGGGCGCCGTTTCAGCGAGCCGCTCTACGACGCCGAGGAAATTCTCGGAATCACGCCGGCCGACTACCGGACGCCCTATGACGTCAAGGAGACCATCGCGCGGATCGTCGACGGCTCCGACATGCTCGGCTTCAAGGACGGCTACGGCGCGGCGACCGTCTGCGTCCACGCCGAAATCGCCGGACATGCGGTCGGGATCATTTCGAACAACGGTCCGATCGACGCCGACGGCGCCGCCAAGGCCGCGCAGTTCATTCAGCTTCAATGTCAGGCGGGAACGCCCGTCGTCTTCTTGCAGAACACGACGGGCTACCTTGTCGGCGTCGACGCCGAGCAGCGCGGCATCGTCAAACACGGCTCGAAGATGATCCAGGCGGTGACGAACATGACCGTGCCGAAAATCACGCTTCACATCGGCGCATCGTTCGGCGCCGGCAATTACGGAATGTGCGGGCGCGCCTTCGACCCCGATTTCATCTTCGCATGGCCGAAAAACCGGATCGCCGTGATGGGCGGCGAGCAGGCGGCGAAGACGATGCGCATCGTCGGCGAGGAGGGCGCGCGGGCGCGCGGCGAAGAACCGAACGCCGCTTATTTCGACGCCATGGCGAAGACGATCATTGACAAATACGACGAGGAGAGCCGAGCGCTGTTCGCGACGGCGCGGCTTTGGGACGATGGTCTCATAGACCCGCGGGATTCGAGAAAACTCCTTGCGTTCTGCCTTGATACGGTCGCAGAGGCGCGCGAGCGCGAATTAAGGCCGATCGCATTCGGCGTCGGCAGGATGTGACCATGACCGCGCCGCAGCTCCCCGACATCATTCTCGAACGCCGTCAGTCGACGCTTTTCGCGACCTTGAATCGCCCGCAGGCGAAGAACGCCCTTAACGCGGCGATCGTCGACGGTTTGTTTGCGATCAGCGATCGATTGCGCGACGACCCGGCGACGCGCGCACTCGTCTTGCGCGGGGCCGGCGGGACGTTCTGCGCGGGCGGCGACATCAAGGACTTCGCGGCGCAACTTGTCGCCCCGGAGCCGCAGCCGGGCGAAGCCGATCCGGTCGAACGGGGAAATCGCCGCTTCGGCGACCTGCTCATGTCGCTCGACTCGCTGCCGCAGGTCGTCGTCAGCGTCATTGAAGGATCGGCCTTCGGCGGCGCGATGGGTTTCATCGCCGTGTCGGACGTTGCGATCGGCGCTGCGGACGCGAAATTTTCGCTCTCGGAGACGACCCTCGGGCTGCCGCCGGCGCAGATCGGGCCGTTTCTCGTTCGAAAGATCGGCCTTTTCAACGCGCGGCGCCTTGCGCTCACTGGCGCGCGTTTCAACGCCGAAGCGGCGCTCGGCGCCGGACTCATTGATCGCGTCGTCGCGCCGCAGGACATTGAAAGCGCGCTCGCTTTCGCGCTGACCGAGATCGGGCGATGCGAGCCGGCGGCGCTCGCCGCGACGAAGCGGATCCTCAACCGCGCGGCGCGCGCGATCGAACCCGGCGAACTCGACGCGGCAGCGAAGGAGTTTGCGCGCTGCCTCAGGGGCGCCGGCCAGCAAGGCGCGGCCGCGTTCGCGCGAAAACAGCAGCCCGACTGGGTGGAGACTTATTCGGAGCGCACAAAGCCATGACGCCGATCCGGAAGCTTCTGGTCGCGAACCGCGGCGAAATCGCGGTTCGCGTGATGCGGACGGCGAAGTCCCGCGGCGTTGCGACGGTCGCCGTTTTTTCCGACGCGGACGCCGGCGCCCTCCATGTTCGAACGGCGGATGAGGCCTTTCGGATCGGCGGCGCGGAGGCGGCGCAAAGCTATCTCAGAATCGATTCGATCATCGACGCCGCGCGGAAAGCGGGCGCGGACGCCGTTCATCCGGGCTACGGCTTTCTGTCGGAGCGCGCGGCGTTCGCCGAGGCCTGCGCGGCGAACGGGCTGATCTTCGTCGGACCGCCCGCCGCGGCGATTGCTGCGATGGGCGACAAGGCGGAATCAAAGCGTCGCATGATTGCGGCGGGCGTTCCATGCATTCCCGGCTATCAGGACGAGGATCAGTCGGATGCGCGCCTCATCAAGGAAGCGCAGCGGATCGGATTTCCGGTGATGCTGAAGGCGTCGGCGGGCGGCGGCGGCCGCGGCCAGCGCATCGTCTACAAGACCGAAGACTTGAAAGACGCCATCGCCTCAGCCCGGCGCGAATCCGAAAGCGCTTTCGGCGACGGGCGGCTCATTGTCGAAAAGGCCGTTACCGGGGCCCGGCATGTCGAGATCCAGATCATGGCCGACGCGCACGGCAATTGTCTCTATCTCGGCGAGCGCGACTGCTCCTTGCAGCGCCGCCGGCAGAAAGTGATTGAGGAAGCGCCGTCGCCGGCGATCACCCCCGACATCCGCAGGCGCATGGGCGAGGCGGCGATTCTCGCTGCGCGCGCCGTCGACTATCGAAGCGCCGGAACCGTCGAGTTCCTGTTCGATCCGCAATCGAAGGCGTTCTACTTTCTTGAAATGAACACAAGGCTCCAGGTCGAACATCCAGTGACCGAGATGGTCGCCGGCCTCGATCTCGTCGCGATGCAGCTTGACGTCGCCGAGGGGAAGAAGCTGCCGGTCCGGCAGGAAGATGTGATCCTAAACGGATGGGCGATTGAGGCGCGGCTCTATGCGGAAGACCCGTCCGCCGGCTTTCTTCCGCACTCTGGGCGCATAGACGTGTGGCGCGCGCCGCCGGCGGTAAGGGTCGACA
>JACADX010000081.1 GCA_013389125.1 Parvularculaceae bacterium
ACCTGCCATAATTCCTATGATCTCGCGATGCGCGCCGGCGAGGCGGGCGCCGATTACGTCGCCTTCGGTGCGTTCTTCCCGACACGGACGAAAGAAGCGAAGGCGCGCGCCGACGTCTCGCTGATTGAAGACTGGACCTACGCGACGACGGTCCCTTGCGTCGCGATCGGCGGGATCCCGGCCGAAAACTGCGGACCGATCGTTAGAGCCGGCGCTGACTTCATCGCCGTCTCGAGCGCCGTCTTTGAGGCGGCGGAGGGGCCGGCAGCCGCCGTCAAGAGGCTTAATGCGGCGATCGCCGCCGCGGATGCGGGACGGCACGATTAATGCTCGCTGACGGAGCGAAACCGTCTGGAAACCCGTCCGATGCGCGCGCTATCGCCTTTGATCGTCGCGGCGGCGCTCTCCGCCGCGAGCGTCTGTCCCGCTTTGGCGCAAGAGCGCGCGATGTCCGCCGCGCCGTCCTTCGAGCGACTGGTTAAGGCGCCGTCGCCGAAGACGCCCGCGACGGCGCCGGCGCCGCTCGCCGAGGCCTATGACGCGCTCCTCAAGAACCAGTACGCGAAAGCGCGCGCCCTCGCCGAACCGCTGGCCGCGAAAGGCGACGCCGCCGCCCATCACCTCCTCGGCTATCTTTATGAAAAGGGACTTGGCGTCCGTCCCGACATCGCCGCCGCGCTCCGCCATTACGGCGACGCCGCCATCGCCGGAAACGCCGACGCGCAGGTCGCGCTTGGGCTGCTCGCCTTTGAAGGCGGCGGCGTTTACCCGGACTATGAGCGGGCGGCGGGCTGGTTCCGTCTCGCCGCGGCGCAAGGCGATCCGCGGGCGGACGTTCGGCTCGGCATCATGTACGCCGAAGGCGTCGGCGTCGGCAAAAGCCCGGTCGCGGCGGCGCATCACTTCGCGAAGGCCGCCGGCCGCGGCGACGCCGACGGAGCGTTTTACCTCGGACTTTCATTTCTCAACGGCGACGGGCTTCCGCAAAGCTACGAGAAGGCGGCGGAAAGCTTCGCCGACGCCGCGGCGAAGGGACACGGCGAGGCCGCCTATCACCTCGCGCTCCTCTGCGAGTCGCCGGCGCTCGGCGCTCCCGATACGGATAAAGCGGCGGCGCTGATGCGACAGGCGGCGGAAGCGGGCTTTGCGCCCGCCTTCGCGGCGATGGGATTGATCGTCCATCGCGGCGACGCGAAGGGGCTCGCCGCCGACTGGTTCGAGATGGGCGCAAGAGCCGGCGACGCTCAGGCGGCGTTCCTCTACGCCGTCGCGCTTTCCGAGGGCGACGGCCGGGAAAAAGACGTCGGCGCGGCGATCGCCATCCTTGAAAGGCTCCTTGCTGCGCCCGAGACGTCCGAGCCGCTGAAGGCGCAAGCGCGCGCTTTGAAGAAGACGATTGCGCAGCGCACAAACGGTCCCCTGACGCTCAGAAACTGAGCCGTTTCCCTTGAACCGGCTTCAAGGCGTCGCCACGTCAGGCGAAACGACGGGAGTGGGCGATGGGCTTCCTTCTGGCTTTCCTTCGTTTCCTGACAGCGCCATTCCGCGCGATTGCGCGCCTCTTCGGCGCGCAGCCCGTCAGGACCATCGAAAAGAGCGGAGCGGGCGTCGTCGCGCAAAAGGCCGGCGACGGCGCGGCGCATTTTGAGGACGAGCGCGAAGTCGCCGACGGGCGCTCCTTTTTCTTCAAGCGCCTGCCGCGGCCGACGCTCGTCGAGCGCACCGCCGCCGATCTCACGATCGAGGAGGCGCGCGAATACGCTTCGGAAGCGACGCGCTTTTACACCTACGCCTTTCCGCTCTTCACGCGCGCCGACTTCTTCTACGAGGAAGTCGAACAGGATTATATCGATCACGTCCTTGGCAGGAACGCCGGCTCGGCCGACGCGAATTTTCTCGGCATCATGGATCGCTTCCGCCGCGAGCTGAACGCCAACACCGCGCGGCTGTTTCTCGTCTACGCGCCGTCGATGCTGGTCGCGACCGTCGTTTTGGCGCTTGTCGCCGCGGCGATTTTCGCGCCGGAAGTCAGCGGGACGTTCGCGCTGGCGGCTTTGGGCGCCGGCCGCCTTGTCGTCGAGGCGCTTGTCCTTGCGACGATGCTCGGCGGTCTGATGCTGCTCTATCATTGGCCCTACAAGGTGACGCAGCAGCAAAACCTTTTGGGGCTCGACAATTACATCACCTCGAAATTTTCGCGCATCAACCAGAACTTCCAGGTGGCGAAGCGCCGCGCGATGAACGTCGAGCGCAACATGCGGATGCCGCAGGCGAACGAACTGAAGGAGGAAGCGGGCGTTTGGACGATCGCTTACCAGTGGTTCGCGATGCGCCTCTTGCTATGTGAGCTGACGGTTCGAAACAAGCTCTATCAGATCCGCCGCAACACGACGCTCTACGGCGTCGCCGGCGCCGGGCTGTCGATCATCGCGGCGCTGTTGCTCGCATTCGGCGCCGAAGCGGCGGGGCTCGGCCTCGGCCTTGAGATCGGCGCGCTGTCAGCGGCGTTCATCGCGGCCGCCTATTTCGGCGTCATGCGCCGCGCCACGAACGAGACCTTGAGCGTCCTGCAGCCGAAGGAGTGGAACCGCTTTCATCTCGTCGACCTCCACGAAACCGTCCGCGACCATGTCGGCGAGGACAAGCTGCAGATCGTGACGTTCAGGGATCGCAACCGGCTCGAATAGGCGAAAAAGTTTCCCTTTTGTTCCAAAGCGCCTAGACTTCCGGCATGACCGACGTGATTCGCATCATGGGCGTCGACCCGGGCTCCGGCGCGACCGGCTGGGGCGTCATCGAAGCGGCGGGATCGCGTCTTTCCTTCCTCGCCGCCGGCGTCATCCGCCCGAACCGGACGGCGGCGCGCGCCGAGCGTCTCGCGGCGATCCATGAAAATCTCACCGCGCTGATCGCCGACTGGAGCCCCGAGGAAGCGGCGGTCGAAGAGACTTTCGTCAATGCAAGCCCGCGCGACGCGCTTGTCCTCGGCGAGGCGCGGGGCGTCGCCCTGCTTGCGCCGGCGCTAGCCGGGGTCCTTGTCGCCGAATACGCGGCGAACACGATCAAGAAAGCGGTCGTCGGCAAGGGACACGCCGAAAAGCGTCAGGTGGCCGCGATGGTGCGCGTTCTCTTGCCGACAAGCGGCGACCAGGCGGCGGACGCCGCCGACGCGCTTGCGGTCGCCATTTGTCATGCGCATCACCGCGGCGCGGCGCGATTGATGAAGGCCAGCGCATGATCGGACGTCTTAAAGGAACCGTCGCGGCGATCGACGTTGACACCGCGCTCGTTGACGTCAACGGCGTCGGCTATGAAATCCACGCGCATGCAAGGCTCCTCTCCAATCTTGCAATCGGCGAAGAGGCGACGCTCAGCATAGAGACGATCGTGCGCGAAGACCTCATCCGCCTTTACGGATTTGAGAACGACGGCGAGCGGCGCGCCTTTCGCCTGTTGCAATCCGTTCAGGGCGTCGGCGCGAAACATGCGCTCGCGGTCCTCCATGTCCTGCCGCCGGACGATCTCTACGATGCGATCGCGGCGGAGGATGCGGCGTCTATCGCCAGAGCGCACGGCGTCGGCAAGAAGCTCGCGCAGCGCATCGTCGCGGAACTGCAGTCGAAACTCGGAACGCTCACCGCCGAGAGCGGCGCGGCGTTGAAAATCGTCGCGCGGAAAATGGCGGCGGGCGCCGCGCCGGCCGCCAATCCCCGCGCCGACGCGGTTTCCGCC
>JACADX010000439.1 GCA_013389125.1 Parvularculaceae bacterium
AAGGCGGTCTTCCTGGGACCGCAAGCAACGCTGGAGAGCGCCGGCCGGCTCCTGACCGAAGTTCTTTATCCGCCGGCGGGCGCGGTGAGCCTGACAAAGGACGATGATGCGCGCGAGGACGCCGCATGGAGGCTCGAAGCCTATTTCATGGAACGCCCGCGCATCGACGCGCTCATGGCGCTCCTCGCGGAGACAGGACTTGGCCCGCCCGCCGTCGAAGAGCTTCCTGACATCGACTGGGTCGCGCATGCGCTCGATGGACTCGGAATTGTCGAAGCGGGCCGCTTCGTCCTTTACGGCTCGCACGACGCCGACAAGCTCCCCGACGACGCGGCGCGCATTCCGATCCTCATCGAGGCGAACCAGGCGTTCGGCACCGGCCATCATCCGACGACAGCGGGATGTCTTGCGCTCCTTAGCCGCTTCGCAGGCGCGCCGCCGGAAGCGGTCCTTGATCTCGGCTGCGGCTCGGCGGTGCTTGCAATCGCCGCGGCCAAACTCTGGGACGTCGAGGTCCTTGCAAGCGACATTGACGAAAAGTCGGTCGAGATCGCGCGCGCGAACATCGCGATCAACGGCGTCGCCGATCTTGTCGATGCGATTGTCGCCGACGGCTTCGCCGATCCGCGCATTCGCGTCCGCGCGCCCTATGATTTCGTCTTCGCCAACATCCTCGCCGGCCCGCTCGTCGACTTCGCGCCGGCGATGGCCGTCCATGTCGCGCCGCGCGGGCGCGCGATGCTCGCCGGATTGATGGCCGGACAGGAGCAGGACGTGCGCGCCGCCTACGAGGCGGCCGGCTTCAAGCTTCTCAACCGCCTTGATCACGAGACCTGGCCGGTTCTCTTGTTCGTGCGGGTCTAGAGCTTCGCGCCATGATTCGGAATCGGGGCGCTTCTCTCGTCATTGTTTGTCGCGGCGTTTACGCGGCGAACCGCGCACGCTTCACCGCACGCCGCTCTAAGGCTTCTTGAGGCGACCGGCCGCCGGCGCCATATAGGACGCGCGCGCAATGAAGGCCTCGCACATGTTTCAGCACTTTGAGCCCGTTTCGGACAAGAGTTTCGCCGGCAAGCATCTGCCGCTGCTGCGCGCCGAAATGAAGAAGCTGAAGCTCGACGCGTTTATCGTCCCGCATGACGACGAGTATCAGAACGAATACATCCCGGCTTACGCCGAGCGCTTGATGTGGGTCTCCGGATTCTCGGGATCGGCGGGCGCGGCGATCGTCTTTGACGACAAGGCGGTCATTTTCGTCGACGGCCGCTATGCGCTGCAGGTCCGCCAGCAGGCGGACGAGAAATTCTTTCAGTATGAAGACATCACCGAGACGGCGCCGGATCAATGGCTCGCCGATCATGCGGCGAAGGGCGCGCGCGTCGGCTATGACGCGATGCTGCATACGAAGGCCGGCGTCGAAAAGCTTGAAAAGGCGGCGGCGAAAGCCGGCTTCGCGCTCGTCGCCCTTGACAGGAACCCGATCGACGCGGCGTGGCGCGATCAGCCCGCCCGCCCGCTCGCCCCTGCGACGCCGCATCCGCTCGATCTCGCCGGCAAATCCTCGGCGGAAAAACGCAAGCAAGTCGCCGACGCCGTCGCGAAAGCGGGCGCCGACGCCTTTCTGATAACCGCGCCGCCGTCGATCGCCTGGCTTTTCAACATCCGCGGCGCGGACGTTTCGCGAACCCCGCTGCCGCTGGCGCGCGCGCTCGCCTTCAAGGACGGACGCGCGAGCCTCTTCATCGCGCCGCAAAAGGTCGGCAACGAACTGCCGGCTTTCCTCGGCGACGCGGTCGACATCAGAGCCGAAACCGATATCGAAAGCGCGCTCGCAAGGCTCGGCCGGGAGGGAAAGACGATCGCCGTCGATCCCTCGCTCGCGCCGATGAAATATGTGACGAACCTTGTCGAGGCCGGCGCGAAGATCGTCGAGCTCGCCGATCCTTGCGCGCTGCCGCGCGCGATGAAGAACGAGACCGAGCTCGCCAATACGCGCGCCGCCCATATTCGCGACGGCGCGGCGGTGACGCAGTTCCTGCACTGGATCGCGACGAAGGCGCAGGACGGCTCGGTCGACGAGATCGCCGCCGCAAAACGGCTTGAGGAATTTCGCGTCTCGACCGGAAAGCTCGTCGATCTTTCCTTCGACACGATTTCGGGCGCGGGCCGGAACGGCGCCGTCGTTCACTACAAGGTTTCGACCGCGACGTCGCGGCTGCTGAAGCCCGGCGAGCTTTACCTCATCGACTCCGGCGCGCAATATCGGGACGGGACGACCGACATCACGCGCACGGTTCCGATCGGCGCGCCGACCCAAGAAATGCGCGAGCGCTTCACGCTCGTCTTGAAGGGTCACATCGCGCTCGCGACGGCCCGCTTTCCCGCCGGCACGACTGGATCGCAGCTAGACGTCCTCGCGCGCCGGGCGCTCTGGGACGCAGGGCTTGATTACGACCATGGCACCGGGCACGGCGTCGGCTCCTTCCTCGGCGTCCATGAAGGGCCGCAAAGAATCGCCAAGTTTCCGAACGCGCAGGCGCTCAAACCCGGCATGATCGTCTCCAACGAGCCCGGCTACTACAAGACCGACGGCTACGGCATCCGCATCGAAAACCTCATCGTCGTCTCGGACGCTGAAGCGATACCCGGCGGCGAGCGGGCGATGATGTCGTTCGAGACCATCACGCTTGCGCCGATCAGCCTTGATCTTGTCGTCCCGGCGCTCCTGACCGAAGCCGAGCGCCATTGGCTCAACAAATATCACGCCCGCGTGCGGCAGACCTTGACGCCGCTGCTGCCAAAGGACGTCGCCGACTGGCTCGCGAAAGAGACGCGCGCAATCTGAACGCCGCGGCCCTATTTGACCGCGATGACGCCGTTGAGCGGCGCGGTCACGACAAGCGGCTCGCCCGCGGCGCGAAACTCCGCCGCGAGCGCCGCGAAATAGGCCGATGGATCGCCATGGGCCGCCCTTGCGTAGGCGCTGCCGAACGAGGTCGTCGCAAGGAGCCCCGCCGCGTCGTCGGCGGAAAGCGCGGCGCCGATTTCATCGCGGAACGGCGTCCATGTCCTGAAGACGCCGGACGCCGCGAAGGCGCGCGCGTAATCGACATTCTCGCGAAGCCGGCGATCCTTGAAGGGCTCCCAGAGCGCGGCGTGGCGGTCATAAACGGCCTTCCCCGCGCCGACGACATTGAAGGCGTCATAAAGAAACGGAAAGAAGACGCCGCCCGGCCGCAGCCAGCGATGGACATTTGCGATGACCTTCGCCTGATCCATCCAGTGAAACGACGTCGCGGCGATGACGCAATCGACCGACGCGCTCGGGAACTCCACCGTTTCCGCCGGTGAGTTGAGGACGTCGACATTTGCGATCGCCGGAAATTCCGCCGCCATGCGCGCATCGGGCTCGACGGCGCTGACGCGCTGAAATCGCGCCGCGAGTTCCTTCGTCGCCTGGCCGGAGCCCGCGCCGAGATCGACGGCGCGATCGCGCGGACCCGACAGCGCGGCTTCGAGCGCTGCGAAAATCGACGGCGGATAGCCGGGCCGCCGCCGCGCATAGATCGCCGCGTGGCCGCCGAACGCCGTCGAGCCGTCAGGAACGGGTGAGGTCACGCCATTCTTTCTCCGTCAGCACTTTGACGCCGAGCTTTTGCGCGTCCTTGAGTTTCGATCCGGCGCCCGGCCCCGCGACGACGTAATCCGTTTTCGCCGAGACCGAACCCGAGACCTTCGCGCCATGGACGAGCGCTCGCGCCTTGGCTTCATCGCGCGTCATCGTTTCGAGCGTTCCGGTGAAAACGACCGTCTTGCCGGCGACCGGCGAGGCGGCCGACGCGCGCTTCATGGGCTGCGGGGCGACTTCCTTAAGGAGCCGCCTCAAGGCGTCGCGATTGTGCGCTTCCTTGAAGAACTCGATGACGCCGCCGGCGACGAGTTCGCCGACCCCGCCGATTGACAGCATGTCGTCAAGGGCGCCGCCGCCCTCGCCGGCCTCGGCCGCCGCTTCGGCAAGCGCCTCGATCGTTCCATAATGCAGCGCGAAAAGGCGCGCGTTCGTCTCGCCGATATGGCGCATCCCAAGCGCGTTGATGACCCGGTCGAGCGCCGGCGACCGGGCGGCGTTAATCGCCGCGAAGAGATTCTCGACGGACTTTGCGTTGGTCGGCGTTTTCGTTCCGTCTTTTTTCTCCTTGTACGAATAAAGATCGATCGCGCCCCGCTTCTGGCGCGCCTCAAGGGTGAAGATGTCGGCGGGCTCGCGGATGATCCCCGCCTCGAAGAACGCTTCGATCTGCTTTTCGCCGAGCCCTTCGATGTCCATGGCGCCCCGCGACACGAAATG
>JACADX010000458.1 GCA_013389125.1 Parvularculaceae bacterium
GCGCTTCCTTGAAGAACTCGATGACGCCGCCGGCGACGAGTTCGCCGACCCCGCCGATTGACAGCATGTCGTCAAGGGCGCCGCCGCCCTCGCCGGCCTCGACCGCCGCTTCGGCAAGCGCCTCGATCGTTCCATAGTGCAGCGCGAAGAGGCGCGCATTCGTCTCGCCGACATGGCGCATCCCCAGCGCATTGATGAACCGGTCGAGCGCAGGCGACCGGGCGGCGTTGATCGCCGCGAAGAGGTTCGCGACGGACTTTTCGTTCGTCGGCGCCTTCGTTCCGTCTTTTTTCTCCTTGTACGAATAAAGATCGATCGCGCCCTTTTTCTGGCGCGCCTCGAGCGTGAAGATGTCGGCGGGTTCGCGGACGACTCCTTCCGCGAAGAACGCCTCGATCTGCTTTTCGCCGAGCCCTTCGATGTCCATGGCGCCCCGCGACACGAAATGGCGGAGACGCTCGACCGCCTGCGCAGGGCAGATGAGCCCGCCGGCGCAGCGGCGCACCGCCTCGCCCTCCTCCCTTACGGCGCGACTGCCGCAGGCGGGACAGGTTTCCGGAAACCTGTAAACGCGCGCGCCGCGCGGCCGCTTTTCCGTGATGACCTCGACAATCTGCGGTATGACGTCGCCGGCGCGCTGGATGACGACGGTGTCGCCGACGCGGATGTCCTTGCGTTCGATTTCGTCCTGGTTGTGCAAGGTCGCGTTCGAGACGACGACGCCGCCGACGGTGACGGGCGCGAGGCGCGCGACCGGCGTCAAGGCGCCGGTGCGCCCGACCTGGATGTCGATCGCTTCGAGCACGGTCGTCGCCTTCTCCGCCGGAAACTTGTGGGCGATCGCCCAGCGCGGGCTTCGCGAGACGAAGCCGAGGCGCTCTTGATAGTCGAGCCGGTCGACCTTGTAGACGACGCCGTCGATGTCATAGCCGAGCGTGGCGCGCTTTTCCTCGACCTTCGCATATTGCCGAAGCATCGCTTCGATCGACGGGCAACGCTTCATCAGCGGATTCGTCGGAAAGCCGAATGCGGCAAGCCGTTCGACGGATTCCATCTGCGTCGCCGCGAGCGGCTCTGAGGTTTCGCCCCAGGCGTAGGCGAAAAAGCGCAGCGGGCGCGAAGCGGTGACCGCGGCGTCGATCTGGCGGAGCGATCCCGCCGCCGCGTTCCTCGGATTGGCGAATGTTTCCTCGCCCGCCGCCTCAAGGCTTTTGTTGAGCGCCAGGAAGTTCTGATGGCTCATATAGATTTCGCCGCGCACTTCGAGAACCTCCGGCGCGCCTTTGACCCGTGTCGGGATGTCGGCGACGGTCAGGACGTTCGCCGTCACGTTCTCCCCGACGGCGCCGTCGCCGCGCGTCGCCGCGACTTTGAGGGCGCCCGCTTCGTAGCGCAGATTGAGGGACAGGCCATCGATCTTCGGCTCCGCCGTGAAGACCAGCGGCGCGTCGGCGCCAAGCTTCAGGAATCGCCGCACGCGCGCCTCAAACTGAATGACGTCGTCGTCGTTGAAGGCGTTGTCGAGCGACAGCATCGGCCGCGCATGCTCGACTTTCGCGAATTTCGTCGACGGCGCGGCGCCGACGCGGCTTGACGGCGAGTCGGGGCGCTTCAGCTTCGGAAATTCGCGCTCGATGAGCGCGTTGCGGCGGACGAGCGCGTCATATTCCGCGTCGGTCATCGTCGGGCGGTCCTTGGCGTAATAGGCCTCGTCCGCCGCGGCGATTTCCGCCGCGAGCCGTTCAAGCTCCGCCGCCGCCTCTTCGGCGGAAAGGTCCTTGACCGGCTTTTGCGACCGATCAGGCTTCTTCATCGCCCGTCCTCCCCGGCCAGCAACCGGCGCGCCTCGAACCAAAAAGCGCGCACGATGTCGCCCGCCGGCCGCGCAGGCGCAAGCCGCGCCGCCTGGCCCGACCAGGCCTGCATCCGCGCAAGATCGTCTTCCTTCGACGCCGCCGCGCGCATCGCCGCGGTCAGCCCGCGCTGCACGGGATAAGGGGCTGGAGCCGGCGCGTCCGGCGCTGACGCGGCGCGCGCATAATCGGTCGCGAGCGCGCGGCCCGGCCGCCCTGAAAAGGCGCGCGTGATCATTGTATCGTCCGGCTCAGCGCGCGCCAGCGCATCCGCCCAGGAAGGCGGCAGAGCCGCTTCGGGCGCGCGCAAGAATCCGGTGCCGATCATCACCGCCGAGGCGCCGAGCGTCAGCGCCGCCGCAATGGTTCGCCCGTCCGAAATCCCGCCGGCGGCGATCACCGGCGCCGCGACAGCGTCGGCGATCGCCGGGAGAAGCGCGAAGAGCCCCGCCGCCGATCGCTCCGCATACGAAGGGTCAAAGGCGCCGCGATGGCCGCCCGCCTCTGATCCTTGCGCGATGATCGCGTCTGCGCCGGCCCGTTCCGCCGCCCGCGCTTCGCCGACCGTCGTCGCGGTCGCAAACCAGCGGACGCCCGCCGCCTTCATGCGCCGCACATAGTCCGGCGGGTATAGGCCCATGATTGATGAAATGGCCGTCGGCCGGGCCTCCAGCATCGCTTCCGATTGCGCCGCGAAATCGGGCGGCGCCTGATCGCCGGCGTCGTCGGCGACCTTGGGGCCCCAGCGCGCGAGGAACGCGCTGACGCGCCGTTCCTGCGCCGCGTCGCGCTGCGGCGGCGGATCGGGCGTCCAGAGATTGAGCTGCAGCGGAAGGTCGCCGCCGGCGCGGAATTCGGCGACCCATTCCGAGATCTCCTTCGGCTGCATCAAAAGAACGCCGGCGGCGCCCATGCCGCCCGCCTTCGCGACGGCGACTGAAAGCGCCGGCGGGCACGATCCCGCCATCGGCGCGAGAAGGATCGGCGCCTTGAGGCCAAGGTCCGACGCGAAGCGCTCCGAACGCCACAGGGCGGCAGTCATGCGCGCTTGCGCCTTGAGGGCGTTTCCGCCGCCGGCGCGCCAAGGAGGCGGCGCGCGGCGGCGCGCGCCTCGTCGGTGACGACGGCGCCGGACAGCATGCGCGCGATTTCCTCGACGCGCTCGGTCTCATCGAGCGCGATGACGCGGGTGGTCGTTTCCGACTTCGTGTGCGACTTCTCTACCCGCCAGTGCGTTTTCGCGCGCGCCGCGACCTGCGGGCTGTGGGTGACGACAAGCACCTGCGCGTCATGGGCAAGGCGCGCCAGCCTTTCGCCGACTGCGTCCGCGACGGCGCCGCCGACGCCGGCGTCGACCTCGTCGAAAATGATGACGGTGCGGTTCTCCTTCGCCGCGAGCGCCGCCTTCATCGCAAGAACGAAGCGCGACAGTTCGCCGCCCGACGCCATGGTTTTCAACGGCCCCATCGGCGCGCCGGGATTGGTCGCGACCATGAACTCGACGGCGTCGACGCCGCTTGCCCCCGCCTTCGAATCGTCCGTCTCGATCGCCGTCCGGAACTCGGCCTTGCCGAGCTTTAGAGGCTGAAGTTCGCGGGCGACGGCGGCGTCGAGCTGCTTGGCCGCCTTGCGCCGCGCCTGCGACAGCGCGCGAGCAATGTCGAAATAGGCGGCGCGCCCCGCCGCCGCCGCTTTTTCGAGCGCGCCGAATTGGGCGGCGTTTTCATCAAGCGCCGCCAGCGCGTCCGCCGCCTTGCGATGGAACTCAGGCAGGTTCTCCGGCGCGACGCCGTGCTTTCTCGCCGCGGCGCGTATGGCGAAGAGCCGCTCCTCCGTCTCCTCAAGAAGGCGCTCATCCAGGCCGAGGCGCAAGGCGGCGTCCTCGACCGCGGCCCTTGCTTCGGCGATTTCGAGGAGCGCGCGATCGATGCGGTCAAGCGCGTTCTGAAGCGGATTGGACTCGCGCTCGAATTGCGCCGCGGCGCGCGCGAGGCGATGCGCGGCGGCGGAGAGCTTTCCTTCAAGCCCCTCTTCGGACATCGCCGCGGCGGCCGCCGCGAGATCCTCGGTCGCTTTTTGCGCCGCGATCATGTCGGCGCGCCGCGCGGCGAGCATCGCTTCTTCGTCCGCTTGCGGATCAAGGTCTGAAAGCTCGGATACGACGTGGCGGAGATAGTCGGCCTCTTTGGCGGCGCGTTCGCGAAGGCGCCGGCGCTCTTCGAGCGCCGCCTCCGCCGCGCGCCAGTCGCTGAAGGCGCGCTCGACCTCGCGCGCGGCTTTCGAAAGCCCGCCGAATTCGTCAAGGAGGCACTTGTGCGTGGCGGCGGTAAGAAACGAAACGC
>JACADX010000465.1 GCA_013389125.1 Parvularculaceae bacterium
AGCGCAGCGCGGTCGATGCGCGCGCGGCGCTTCCTGCCGCGGCGGCGCGAGACGAAGAAATCCTCGAACGGCGCGAAGAAGAGCCGCGCCGCGCTTTTGCGGCGCGGCGGAAACGCCGCGCCGGCGTCGATAAGCCGTGTACGGAGGACGCCGAGCAGCGCCGCCGCCGGGAGCGCGTCGTCGGCTCTCCCCGCCGTCTCAAGCGTCTCGAAGAGACGCAGCGCCGCGGCGGCGGGAAGCGCGCCCAGAAACGCCTCGAGCCGCGCCCATTTCTTCGCGGGAACGCCCGGCGGCGCGAGGGAAAAAGCAGCGGAAAGTTCGGTCATCGGAACGCGTTTCTAGCGGAAAAGACCCCCCGCCGCCAGCGCCTGCGCGGCCCCGCGCCTGCGCCGGCGCGCCACGGGGCGCTACACGCCGCAACGGGGCGCGCGCCGATCATTGATCCGTCTACAAATCAATAATCAAGACGCGTCGGCGAAGCGCTTTTTCGGCGCCTCGTCCGCCCCGCGCCAGGCCTTGACGAAGGCTTCAAGCTCCTTGTCGCCGCCTTCGGGAAGGATGATCTTCAGTTTCACATATTGATCGCCCGGCGCATGGCCCTCGCGCTGGACGCCCCGGCCCTTAAGGCGCAACACCGCGCCCGAGGAGGAATATTTCGGCACGCTGATCGACACCTCGCCGGCGATCGTCGGCGCGGTGATCTTGCCGCCGAGAACGGCTTCTTTCAGCGTGATCGGCGCCTCGATATGGATGTCGTCGCCGTGGCGCTCGAAGAGGGTATGGGGCTTGACCGCGACCTCGACATAGACGTCACCGGCGGGTCCGCCCGCGGCGCCCGCTTCCCCCTGGCCCTTGAGCCGGAGCGTTTGACCGTCTTCAAGGCCCGCCGGGATGGCGATGTCGAGCGTCCGCCCGTCCGGCATGGTGACGCGCTTCCTGGCGCCTTTTGCGGCGTCGAGAAAATCGACTTCGAGCCGGTATTTGACGTCGCGGCCGCGGAATTGCGGGCCGCCGCCCATTCCGGATCCGGGCGGAAATCCGGCGCCGGCGGTCCCGCCTGACTGGCGCCCGCGCCCGAAGAGGTCGGCGAAAATGTCGCCGAGATCGTCGAAGTCGCCCTTGTTGGCGAAGCCGCCCGAATAGCCGCCCGCGCCAGGGCCGGCGCCTTGTGCGCCCTGCCCGCCTGTCCACTGGCGATACTGGTATTGCGGGCGTTCCTTGCCCTGCTCGTCGATTTCGCCGCGGTCGTATTTCTTGCGCCGGTCGGCATCGCCGATGATGTCGAAGGCGGCGGAGACTTCCTTGAACTTCTCTTCGGCCTTCTTGTCGTCCTTGTTGCGGTCGGGGTGATATTTTTTCGCAAGCGTCCGGAACGCCGCGCGGATTTCCGCGTCGGACGCAGCGGGCGTGACCCCAAGCACGGAATAAGGGTTCCTCGCCAAGGCTTACCGGACTCCTTTTCGTCGCGAAACAAGGCCCATGAAAGACCGGCCCCTCGCGGTAGATAGGCGATTATGCCGCAAAATGAAGGGAGCGCGGTTAATTTCGGGGGGCGGCTTGGGGCAAGGCTCTCCAGAGCTAGGGCGTATAGCCGCGCCGCAAGAGCGAATTCGATCATTCGTAACGCTCGTCACCGCCGCACTTGCGACGTCCATGTAAGGAGGTCGTCGCAAATGAGTCGGATCGGCCGGTTCAAGCGGAGACGGAGTGAATTCAGCATGCCATATGAAAACGAACACGCCATTCTCGACACGCCGCTCCTCGCCAATGCGCCGCGCGGATTCGGCGATTGGCAGACAACCCTTTCGGGAAGCAATCCGATCGAGAACTACGAAGTCGGGCGACGATACCGAGCCTCGACCGACGGCTTCGTGTCGGCCATATCGGCCGGCAATGCACCGGCGAACGGCGTCGAGATCCAATGGTCGTCGACCGGCGATACGAATGACTTTCACACTCGCGCGCGCGGCGAGGGCGCTTATGACGGCGCCGTTCTGCCGGTGCGGCGCGGGACGTACTGGCGCGTCAAGCGCCATATTCCAGGCGGCGTGCAAATCAGCATCGCCTGGATGCCGGTCTATTCCTGAGCGGAGCGACCGCGGCGGCGTTCCTTGAGGGATCATGGAACGCCAACCGCCCCCCATGCGCCCGGGCCGACGAGGTCGGAGAGCTGCGCGACGCGGAAGGTGAGGGGCGGGCGGCCCGCGGGAAAGTTCGCCGGCGGGAAGTCCGCCGCGATCATCGCCGCGTCATAGACGAAGGCGGGCGCGGAAACTTCCGCTGTCCGGACGAGGCTTTCGCCGTTCAAGATTTCGACGCGGTAGCGCTCGAAGGCTTCGCCCAAAGGGACGTCCTCGCCCGTCCACGAATCGCCGCCCTTGCGCGTGCGCCGGACCCAGGAGAGGAGGAGACCCTCGCCCGTCTCAACCGCGACAAGGTGGACGGGCGAAAGCGGCCTCAGGCCCCGCGCCTCGCCCGTGAAACTCTTTGTGCGGAAGGTCGGCTCGGACGGGAGATCCGCCGCCGGCCCGGCGCGCCAGTCGAAGGCGATCCCGCGGAGATCGAGGGGGAGCGCCGCCGCGATGACGGCGCTGGTGAGGAGAACGAAGCGCGCGCCCGCCGCAGCGCCGAGGGCCGCCTCCGCTTCGGTGCCGTTCTGGCCCCGCAATAGGCCTTTGAGAGTCCAGACGCCGTCGGTTCCGAGCGTTGCGTCGCGGAATTGCAGGACCTCCCAACCCGCGTCCGTCTTCACCGCGGCGGCGTTCGCCCCGGCGAAAACCTCCTCCGCGCTTCTTGAGGCGAGCGCGCCGTAAGCAAGGCGCACACGCAGCGACCGCTCGTCGAAGCGCCCCGACGCGGACGAGCCTGGAAGGTCCGCCTCAAGCCTTCCGATGACGGCGCGCGCCGTCGCCGTCGCGGCGAGCGCTTCGCCGCGATAGAGCGCGACCGCGCCGGGCCAGGGATCGGAAAAGACGGCAAGATAGGGCGCCGCCGGGTCGTCGTCCTCGCGCAAAAGCGGCAGGTTCATGAGCTCGAAGGCGGGCTTGCCGAAGCGCGGCGCGGCGGCGGGCGTTTTCCAGCCCGATGTCGCGACAGGCGCTTCATAGACGGCGGGGGCGACGCGCGCCGCCTCGACCTTTCGCGCCGCGCCGTCGGCGATGGAGAGGATGCGGAAGTCGCGCGTCACGGCGCCAAGGACGAGCCTTACCGCGTCGCCGGGCTCGAGCTTTAGAAGCGAAGGCGGCAGCGCGAGGCTCGCCGTCTCGCGCATGACGCCGGCGTCGGCGAGGATCGAGCGCGCCCTTGCGGCCGCGTTCGCCTCGTCCATGATTGCGGGAAGCTCGATCCCGATCTCGCGGATGTCGTCCGTATAGGGATGTCTTGCCTCGGCGACGGCGGGAAGATAGTCCCCGCCCTCGTCGATGAAGCCGAGCCGCACGGCGGAAGGGAGGTCCGCTTTCTGCGCCGTCGTCAGCGTGAAAGCGGCCTTGCCGTCATCGACGAGCGCGTCCTTGCCGAGCGTCAGGACGGCCGGGCCGCCGCGCGGCTGGAAGCGGAGCCCCGCCTCCGTCTCGACCATGTCGAACTGGAAAACGTCCGCCAGGGGATCGATCGTCTGGCGCGGGGAAAGCGGCCGGTCGACGACATAGCCGGCGAGCGAGCCCTTGAGGAGCGAGGCGTCGGCGGCGACGCCCGCTTCGGCGCAAAGCGCCTCGACGAGCGCGTCCAAGGGCGCTCTTGAAAGGCGCCCGTTGAGCCAGTGGCCCTTCTCCCAGTTCGCCGCGTCGCCCCAGATGTCGGCGCGCGCCGGGAAGAAGGGATAGGGGCGCGCGTCATAGGCGTAGACGAAAAGCCGGTCCGTCTCGATCATCGGAACGCCGGGCTCGGCCTCATTGTTCGCGCGCCAGTATTCGTGCGCCGCCTCGATCGCCCGGCGCTGCATCAGATCGTCCCGCGCGCCGGTCGAAAAAGGCGGCAGCGCCGATTCCGAGGATTTCGGATCGACGAAGACATTCGGCGCGTTCGCGCCCTTGTCGACGGCGGGAACGCCGAATTCGGCGAAGCGGATCGGCTTTGACTTCGGAACCCAGGCGGTCGGCGCGGGGGCCCTGACGAAATTCGGCCGGTCGTGATGCGCGTTCTTCCACCAGTTCCGGATGTCCTTGGCGCGCCAGATCCAGGGCTCGCCGTAAACGGCGTCCGTGATCGGCGTCCTCAATTGCGCGGCGCGGTCGGCCTCGCTCGCATAGAACCAGTCGTAGTTCTCGCCGCCCTCGATATTCGCGGCGATATAGGCGCGGTCATACTGGCTCTTCCAGCCGGCGGCGAGGTCGGCATGCGCAAAGCCGTCGCGCCAGTCGGCGAGCGGGGGATAATAGTCGATGCCGATGAAATCGACATTTTCGTCCGCCCACAACGGATCGAGATGGAAAAAGCGCCCGTCCGCTTTCGTCGCGCCCGACCATTCCGACCAGTCGGCGCCGTAGGAGATTTTCGCGGAGGGCAGGATCGCCTTGACGTCGGCGGCGAGCGCTTTCAAGGCCGCGACCGCCGGGAAATTCCCCAGATGATCGCGCGCGGCGACGAGCGCTTTCAATTCCGAGCCCAAAAGGAACGCCTCGACGCCGCCCGCCGCCGCGCAAAGATGCGCGTAATGCAGGATCATGCGGCGGAACGACCATTCGGCCGGGCCGGAATAGGAAACGGCCCCGTTCTGGACCGCGAAGTCGCCGGGCGCGGCCGCGCCGAAAAACGCGGCGACGTCGCTCGCCGCCGCCGCCGTCCCGTCATTGGCGCCGACCGAGATCCGCCCGCGCCATGGATAGGCGCCTTGCGTTCCGGGGCCGTCCGGGTCCGGGAGATTGTTCGCCTGCGGAATATCCATGAGGATGAAGGGATGCATGGTGACGGCGAGGCCCTTCGCCTTCATCGCGAGGATCGCCTCGATGACGCCCTTGTCGGAGGGCGTGCCGCCATAGGCCGGCCGCCCGTCGAGCGTCGAGACGAGCCGCGCCTCGGCGCGGGAAACGCCCCCGCCGGTCCAAAGATCGGGCTCGGTCGTCTTGTCATGGGTTTCAACGCCCGGCCGCAGCGCGCATTGTCCGGCGCGAAGATCGTCGCCGAACCATGACACGACGAGCGCGGCGGCTTTGAGGTTTTTCGCCGCGCCCGTGAGCGCCGCAAGAGAGGCGGAAAAGTCCGCGACCCCGTCATTGTTGTTGACGTTTTCAGAGGCCGAGACGCCCTCGCCCGCCTCGCGG
>JACADX010000460.1 GCA_013389125.1 Parvularculaceae bacterium
GCGCCGTCATCGACGATCATGTCAAGATCGGCGTCGTCTGGACGTCGAAAGCGATCGGCGGCGCGAAATGACGGAGCGGGCGCCATCCGTCGAAGCGGCGTGCGGCGTCATCTTCTGTCGCTCCAGGCGCGCTCGCGCCTGAGGCGCGCCGAAATCCGCCGCAACAGCTTCGCCGCCGCCGCTTTCGTGAAGTTGAGCGCGGCGAGGAGAAGCGGCAGCGGGTCTTTCCAGGCGAAGAGGTGATAGACCTTCGGGGCCTTCAGCGACGCTAGATAAGTCTTCCACGTGTAGATCTTCGCCGGCCGATAGTCGCCGAGGAAGGCCCTTAGGTCGCCGTAAATGTCGAGCCATCTGACATCGGTTCGATAATCGCCGACGAATGAGGCCGGCGCGCCGGTCAGAAATTCATAGGCGATCAGCATCAGATTGACGCCGCAGACGGCGCCAAGCTGGTGCCAGAGATTGTGCCGCAAATTGATTTCGAGCACGTAATCGCGCCGCGTCCTGAGATCGCGCTTGAAGTCGATTTTGACCGGCCCTGAAAGATTGAGCTTCCTGACGGTTTCCCGGCCGAGTTTCTCAATCGCGAAGTCGCGGACCAGCGTGATGTAGCTGCTTTCGCCGCCGAGCGCGGGATAGGTGCGGATCTTGCGGCCGACGAAGGAGGCGACGGGCGCGCCGTCAGGTCTAACGAAAGCGTGAAAGGAGTAGACTTGGTCCTCGCCGCCCGGAATGAACTCCTGAACGATGAAATCGTCGGTCGAGCGCCGCGTCGCCGCAAGAAGCGTTTCAAACGCCCGGCGGTCGTTGGCGACGACGATCTTCCGCGACTTGCCGCCGGCGATCTCGACCGCTTCCGAAGCGAACCATCCGATATGGGACCCGGGCTTGATGACGAGCGGATACCCGAACGCGGCGACGTCATCGGCGCTTCTTACCCGCTCGCCAGGCGCCGTCCTCGGGACTGGTATCGACGCCCTTTCCGCAAGCGCGGCGAACCTCAACTTGTCTCCGCAGGCGACAACGATGTCGTCAGCGGGCATCAAAAACCGGTAGCGGCTTTCAAGCTTCGCGCGGTGGCGTCGCACGAGCGAAAGCATCGCGTCGTCGGCGTAATAGAGAACCGGCCGCTCGTTCAGCCCGCGCGCCACGTCGACGAGGACCTCGACCGCCTTGTCGGCCTCGGTCGCCGGATCGGGAAAGTCGACCCAGTCGCTGACGATGCGCGAATGCCGGAGAAAGCGCTGCCGTTTGCGGAGCAGCAGGATCGTCGGCACGCCAGCGGCGTGAAGCGGCCGCAACAAGTCAAGGTCGCCGGCGAGCACCGCGCGTGCGCGCTGTGGCGTCTTAAGAGTCAGATGGCGGGCCACGATTTCCCCCAAGGAGCGCCACCGGCATATGGCGCTTCGTCCATCTCCGCATCAAGGAGTTTAGAAAAAATCCGGGATCGGCGGCCGCTACCGGGTTTTTGACCGCCATTGCGGTTGTGCCCCTGCGCTATTTGCGCGAAGGACGCATCGGATTTCGACTCATCCGGTCGGTCAAAGGAATGCGACATGGCGACACTCAAGGGTAAAACGCTTTTCATCACCGGCGCTTCGCGCGGCATCGGCCTTGCGATCGCCAAACGCGCCGCGGCGGACGGCGCGCGCATTGCAATTGCGGCGAAAACCGCTGAGCCGCACAAGCACCTGCCGGGCACGATCTACACCGCTGCAGAGGAAATCGAGAAAGCCGGCGGCAAGGCGCTGCCGCTGATCGTCGACATCCGCGACGAGGGGATGGTTAAGGACGCGGTCGCGCAAACCGTCGCGACATTCGGCGGGATCGACATTTGCATCAATAACGCGTCAGCGATTTCGCTCACCGGCACGGAATCGACCGAAATGAAGCGCTGGGATTTGATGCACTCAATCAACGCGCGCGGGACGTTCCTCGTCTCGAAGACCTGCATCCCGCATTTGAAGAAGGCGGCCAACCCGCACGTCCTGATGCTCTCCCCGCCGCTCGACATGCGCCCGAAATGGTTCGCCCCGCACGTCGCCTACACGATGGCGAAATACGGAATGTCGCTTTGCGTTCTCGGCATGGCGGAGGAGTTCCGGAATGACGGCGTCGCCTTCAATGCGCTCTGGCCGCGCACGGCGATCGCGACCGCCGCCGTCGAATTCGCGCTCGGCGGCGACGCCATGATCAAAGGATCGCGCACGGTCGAAATTCTTTCCGACGCGGCTCATCTCATCCTGACCAAGCCGGCGCGCGAGTTCACCGGCAATTTCATCATTGACGACACGTTTCTTTACGAGCACGGCGTCAGGGACTTCGAGAAATACCGCGTCGATCCTTCGCGCAAACTCTTCCCCGATTTCTTCGTGCCGGAGAGCGCGACGCCGCCGCCCGGCGTCAAGGAGACGCTTGCGACGACGATGATCGGCGCGTAAATGCGCGTCGCCTCCCTTCATATCCACCCTGTAAAAGGCATGCGCGCAGTCGACGTGGCGCGGGCGAAGGTTGAGACCCGCGGCCTCGCGCATGACCGACGCTGGCTTGTCGTCGACGAGGCCGGGATGTTCCTGACGCAGCGGAGTCATCCGCGGCTTGCGACGATCGAGGCGTCGGTTTCCGAAACGGGCCTTACCCTTTCCAGCGCCGGCGTCCCGCCCTTAACAGTCCGAAGACCCAACGGGAAAAAGCGTCGGCGCGTCATCGTATGGAGCAGCGAAGTCGATGCGGCGCTCGCCGACGAAGACGCATCAAGCTGGCTGTCGCCGCTCGTCGGCGAGAGCGCAGACCTCGTCTATATGGACGATGCGGCGCTGCGCGTGAAAGAGAGCGTGTGGACGCCGGCGCCGGTTCCTGTGAGCTTTGCCGACGCGTTCCCGATTCTGGTGACGACGACCGGCTCGCTCGCGGCGCTAAATGACGACATCGCCAGGAACGGCGGGGATCCCGTGCCGATGGCGCGCTTCCGGCCCAATGTCGTCATTGACTGTGACGCGCCGTGGGCGGAGGATCATTGGGATCGGCTCAAAATCGGCGACGTTGTTCTCGATCTCGTCAAGCCGTCCGACCGCTGCATCGTGACGACGACCGACCAGAATACCGGCGCGCGCATGGGCAAGGAGCCGCTCGCCGCCCTCGCCCGCATCCATCGCTCGACCGACCCGCGCATCAACGGCGTCATCTTCGGGGAAAACGCCGTGCCGAGAACGCTGGGGGAGGTCGCGGTCGGCGACGCCGTCATTGCTCAGTGATGATGATGGTGATGCGGCTCGATATTGATCCTGCCGCATTTCCCGCATCTGACGACCGCGCCATGCGCATCATGATGCGCGACATTGACCAGGAGCTTCGTCTTGCACCCGCCGCAGCGATAGGTCTCGTCGCCGCCGCCTTCCTTCAAAGGCTTTCCCGCTTGATGCGTTTCAATTTTTGCGCCCTCGACGTCCTTCGGATCGACGATCAGCATGTCGAATTGCGGCATGGCGTTTCCTTTCTCGCCCGGCGGTCATAGCACGCTGTCAGGCGATTCCCATCTTTACGGGAAGCATGCGAAAGCCGATATCGAGCCGATGACGACGCTTCTTTATACCCACGACGCCTTCGTCGCGCATGAGACGCCGCCGGGCCATCCGGAACGCGCCGAGCGCTACGCCGCCGCGACGAATGCGCTAGCCGCGGAGCGCTTCGCGGCTTTGGAGCGACGGACGGCGCCGCAGGCTTCGCGCGACGCGCTCGCCCGCGTCCACAGGCCCGCTTTCGTCGAGGCGATTTTCGCCGCGGCGCCTGCTGACGGCATGGTGAGGCTCGATCCCGACACGGCGATGGGACCGCACTCCCTTGACGCGGCGCTGCGCGCGGCCGGCGGCGCGATCGACGCGGTCGATGCGGTCTTTAAAGGCGACGCGCGCAACGCCTTCGTGCTCGCCCGCCCGCCCGGCCATCACGCGCCGCCCGACCGTGCGATGGGATTCTGCCTTTTCAATACCGCGGCGATCGCGGCGATGCATGCGCGCGCCGCGCACGGAGCAAAGCGCATCGCCGTCGTCGATTTCGACGTCCACCACGGCAATGGCACGGAGGCGGCGTTTTGGCATGACGAGAACGCCTTTTACGCGTCAAGCCACGAATGGCCGCAATATCCGGGGACGGGGCGCGCGGCGGATCGCGGCGCCTTCGACAACATCGTCAATGCGCCGCTCGCGAGCGGTTCTGACGGCGACGACTTCCGCCGCGCCTGGGGCGAGCGAATTCTCCCGGCGCTCAGCGCATTCTCCCCGGAGATGCTTGTCGTTTCAGCCGGCTTTGACGCCCATCGCGCCGATCCTCTGGGCGGTCTTCAATTGACCGAGGCGGATTTCGACTGGGCGACGCGGGAGCTTCTCGGCGTCGCGAGGTCTGCATGCGGCGGCCGAATTGTCTCGGTTCTTGAAGGCGGATACGATCTGGTGGCCCTCGCCGCTTCCGTCGCGACCCATGTCGCGGCCTTGATGGACGGTTGAAAAGCGGGCCATAACCCGCCCCGGAAAGCAACAAACCCGCATGGCCGGACGGATCATCACTGCGCGGCATGGTCGCCCCAATCTTTCGCGTGATGTTCGGATCACGTCGAACGACTATGGCGCGTGGTGGGCCCAGTATGACGCGAGCGGCCTGCATCCCGACGAGACGCCGCCGACGAGCCTTATTGATCTCGCCTCAAAGGCGAAGACGGTGCTTTCCTCGACCCTGCCGCGCGCGATCGAAACCGCGCGTCAGGCGACAAGAGGCGCGCGCGACGTTCCGGCTGACCCGATGTTCGTCGAAGCGCCGTTGCCGCCGCCGCCAGTGCCCTTCCTCAAACTCTCGCCCTCGACATGGGGCGTCATCAGCCGCTGCGTCTGGTTTTTCGGTTACGCGCCGGCCGGCGTCGAATCGCACCGGGAGACTTGGAAACGCGTCCGCGAAGTCGCCGACCGCCTGGCGAGGCTCGCCGACGAAGGCGACGTGCTGCTCTGCGCCCACGGCTACCTCAATTGGATGATTGACAAGCGCCTGCGCGCGACCGGATGGCGCCGCGCGGGGCGCGAAGGCGGAAACAAGTTCTGGTCGTGGCGCGTTTACGAGCAGGTCGGCGCGGACGCTGCGACCGGCCAACAAGCGGCAGCCGCAGCGGAGTAGGAAATAGATGGCGAAGAAAGGCGAACTGGAGGGCGTCGCATTCGAAAAGGCGCTCGCGGAGCTTGAGCAGATCGTCCAAAAGCTCGAAAGCGGACAAGTCGACCTCGAAGAATCGATCGCGCTTTATGAGCGCGGCGCGGCGCTTAAGGCGCATTGCGAAGCAAAACTCAAAGCGGCGCAGGAGCGGATCGAGAAAATCGTCGTCTCGGGCGACGGAACGGTAAAGGCGGAGCCGGCGAAGTTCGAATAACGGTTGCGCCGCCGTCTCACTCGCCCGCCAAAAGCCGCTTTCCCGTCCCTAAACGCGCCTCAAAGGGGTGGCCATTTTTGTTGCACCGCCGTAAGAAGCCCGGTTAGCTGGGAAAACCCAGCCGCTTTCTGTGTGATGAAGGGGACCACAAATGGCCGTTGAAACGCCGTTGCTCGACCAGGTCCGTGTTCCGGCCGACCTTCGAAAGCTGCCGAAGCACCAGCTCCGGCAGTTCGCTGACGAGCTGCGCGCCGAAGTCATCGATGCGGTGTCGCAGACCGGCGGGCACCTCGGCTCCGGCCTCGGCGTCGTCGAACTGACCGTCGCCATCCACTATGTTTTCAACACGCCGGACGACCGCCTCGTCTGGGACGTCGGGCACCAGTGTTATCCCCACAAGGTGATCACCGGACGGCGCGACCGCATCCGCACCTTGCGTCAGGGCGGCGGCCTTTCCGGTTTCACCAAGCGCTCCGAAAGCGAATATGATCCCTTCGGCGCGGCGCACGCCGCGACTTCGATTTCGGCGGCGCTTGGGTTTGCGCGCGCGCGCGATCATTTGGCCAAGAAGAATCACGCGATCGCCGTCATCGGCGACGGTTCGATGTCGGCGGGCATGGCCTATGAAGGCCTTAACAACGCCGGTTCGCTTGGCACGAAGTTCATCGTCATTCTCAACGACAACGACATGTCGATCGCGCCGCCGGTGGGCGCGATGAGCGCCTATCTTGCGCGCGCTTCGTCCGGCCGGGTCTATCAGAACGTCCGCCGCATCGGCAAACAGTTCCTCAAACGCGTGCCGCCGGCGCTCTATGAAAAGCTGGCGCGGGCCGAAGAATTCGGGCGCGGCATGGTGACGGGCGGCACCCTCTTTGAAGAGCTCGGCTTCTACTACGTCGGGCCGATCGACGGTCACAATCTCGATCACCTTATTCCGGTTCTCGAGAATGTCCGCGACATGGAGGAAGGGCCGGTCCTCGTTCATGTCGTGACGAAAAAAGGCAAAGGCTACGCGCCCGCGGAGGAGGCGGCCGACAAAGGCCACGGCGTCGTCAAGTTCGACGTCCTTTCCGGCAAGCAGCACAAAGCCGCCTCGAACGCGCCTGCCTATCAGAAAGTGTTCGCGCAGGCGCTCATCAAGGAGGCCGAAAAGGACCCGCGCATCGTCGCCATCACCGCGGCGATGCCGTCCGGGACCTCGCTCGATCTCTTCGCGCAGGCGTTCCCGGACCGCTGCTACGACGTCGGCATCGCGGAGCAGCATGCGGTGACATTCGCCGCTGGCCTTGCCGCCGAGGGGATGAAGCCGTTCTGCGCGATCTATTCGACGTTCCTGCAGCGCGCATACGATTCGGTCGTGCATGACGTCGATTTGCAGAACCTTCCCGTGCGGTTTCCGATGGACCGCGCCGGTCTCGTCGGCGCCGACGGCGCGACCCACGCCGGCTCCTTTGATATCGCCTATCTCGGCTGCCTTCCGAACATGGTGATCATGGCCTGCGCGGACGAGGCCGAACTCGTGCACATGACGGCGACCGCGGCGGCTTACGGCGAAGGGCCGATCGCCTATCGCTATCCGCGCGGCGAAGGCGTCGGCGTCGACCTGCCGCAGGTCGGCAAGATCCTTGAAATCGGCAAGGGACGGATCATCCGTGAAGGGACCAAAGTCGCCATCCTGTCGCTCGGGACTCGGCTCGCAGAGGCGATCAAGGCGGCCGACGCGCTCGAAACCTATGGCCTCTCGACGACCGTCGCCGATGCGCGTTTCGCCAAGCCGCTCGACCATGAACTCATCAAGCAGCTGGCGCGTCATCACGAGGTCATCGTCACGATCGAAGAAGGATCGCGCGGCGGCTTCGGCGCTTTCGTCCTGCATTTCATGTCGGACGCCGGCCTTCTCGACGCGGGCCTTAAAGTCCGCGCCATGACGCTTCCCGACATCTATCAGGACCATGACAGTCCCGCGAAGATGTACGATCAAGCGCGCCTTAATGCGCCGCACATCGTCGAAACCGTATTGCGCGCGCTCGGTCGCTCCGCTGAAGTGATCAAACTTCGCGGATAACGCGTCACCGAATTCGGCTGATCGCACGGCGACGGCCTTCCGTCGCATCGCCCGCGCCTCGCGC